>JAISDG010000049.1 GCA_031265015.1 Spirochaetaceae bacterium
TTTATCTCCCGTTTTCTTGACAAATCCTTCCACCCCTTCTAAACTTAATTACGTTCAGGTCCTGCAAAGTAAAAAGTTCCGGTATGGGGGTGCGGCATGGCAAAAGTGGAATTAAGGGACATCTGTAAAATCTATGACGGCGGCGTAAAAGCGGTTGAAGACGTCACCATCACGGTGGAAGACAAGGAATTCGTGGTGTTTGTGGGTCCTTCGGGCTGCGGAAAATCCACAACCCTGCGGATGATCGCCGGGCTCGAGGATATTACCGGGGGCGAACTATTAATAGACGGGGAAAAGATGAATGATGTTCCCCCCAAGGACCGGAACATTGCCATGGTTTTTCAAAATTATGCCCTGTATCCCCATATGTCGGTGTACGAAAACATGGCCTTTGGCCTGAAGATTAAGAAAGTCCCCAAAGACGAAATTGACCGCCGGGTCCACGAGGCGGCAAAAATCCTGGACATCGGAAAATTTCTGGACCGCAAGCCCCGGGCCCTTTCGGGAGGGCAGCGCCAGCGGGTGGCGGTGGGCAGGGCTATTGTCCGGCATCCCAAGGTATTTCTCTTTGACGAACCCCTTTCCAATCTGGATGCCAAGCTCCGGGTTCAGATGAGGGCGGAACTGTCGGACCTTCATCTGCGGCTGAACGCCACCATGATTTACGTTACCCACGATCAGGTGGAAGCCATGACTATGGCGGACAAAATTGTCGTTATGAAAGACGGCCGGGTCCAGCAGATAGGCAGTCCCCTCCATCTGTACAATCATCCGGCAAACAAATTTGTCGCCGGTTTTATCGGATCGCCCCCTATGAATTTCCTGACCCTTAAAATTGCCGGCCGGGATGGCATCGTCCTTACCAACGGCGCTTTTGAGGTCCGGCCTCCGGCTGACGGCCGGGGGGAGGCGCTGAAAGCTTTTATAGACAAGGACGTCTATTTTGGCATCCGCCCGGAGGACCTGCATTATACCGAAAAGCCGGGGGAGAATATCATCCCCGCAAAAATCACCGTGATAGAACCCCTGGGGGCCGACATTCACCTGTGGCTTTCTGTGGGGAACCAGCCCATGGTGGCCCGTACCGGTCCCGATCATGCCTTTAAGGTGGGGGATACGGTCAATTTCCGGGCGGATATGAACAAGGCCCTGTTTTTTGACCGGGAAACGGAGCTTGCCCTTTAGGCCGGTGCAGGGAAGAAGAGGAATTGGGCGGCGGCGAACAGGGCAAAGAAGGAACGGATCAGGACCGGGGCCGCAGATAATAATTGATCCGGTAGTCGGCAATTTTGGCAAAGCCGATGCTGCGATACGCCCGGCGGGCGGGGGCGTTTGTTTTTTTAACAAAGAGCGAAAACTTTTGTTTCAGGGGGCGGTATTTCCGGATCAGCGCGGCGGTCATGGCCCGGGCTATGCCAAGGTTCCTCAGCTCCGGAAGAACATACACCCCGCCGATCTGGAAACGGGTAAAAGACCGGGCGTTAATATTGATCTTCCCCGCTATTCTGCCTTCCAGTTCGGCAATCAGCATCGTCCCCTCTCCAACCAGGAGTTCCAGGCTTCTGCGGCATGCCGCGGGATTAAAGACCGCCCCTTCGGGGATCACTTCCTGCGCTTCATAGTCCTGCTGGAGGGGAAAAAGGCCGTTAATATCCGCCGCTTCGGGCCGGCGGATTACCAGCCCCGGCGGCCCGCCGTCGTCCCGGGGGGGGCCGTCAAAACTGTGCAGTTCATAATCGCAGATGGAGGATGCAAAAAACCCTTTTTTGTTCAGGCCGGTTTCCAGCAGATCCACATCCTCCGCCAGGCCCTGCATGGCGTGAAGGGGCGCGCCGCTCTGGATTAACGAAAAGAACGGCGGCAGGGAAACGCCCCCGATACATTCCGCGGCGGCGCTCCGAGGAAGATGAAACACCGGATACAGGGTACGGTGGCTGTACAGCAGCAGGGCCGGAAGCCGGCTTATCCACACATGATTCCCGGCGTTCTCGATAAACCGGGCCGCCGCTCCCGGACAGTACGGTTCCTGTTCTTTCAGGAAAGCCTCCGCCTGCGGCATGGCCCGCTTATGCACTTTTTTCCAGGCCTGTTTTACAAAACCGTGGAAAGTCCACCGGTTTTTCAGTTTTTTAGTGATACCCTACGCCCCTCAGGCTGTCAATATAGGCCGCCGCGCCATGGGCCGCCACGGCTCCCTCACCGGCCGCGACCACCACCTGACGGAAAGGACCGGAACGGACATCCCCGGCCGCAAAAAACCCTGGTACCGCCGTCTCCATATTCTGATTGGTGATCACCGAGCCCGTTTCATCAAAGTGAAGTCCCAAACCTTTAACCGGGGCGGTTTGGGGAATGGAACCGGCAAAGATAAACACCGCGTCCATGGGCTCTTCCCGGGAACCGCCGGGGCCCTCCAGGACAACCGACATAACTCTGGTTTCTCCCCTGATTTCCAGCAGCCGGGTATTGAAGGATACGGTAATATGGGGATTTGCCAGGGTCCGTTCCGCCAGGGCCTTTTGGGCGCGGAACATGCTTTTACGGTGAATCAGGATCACCGTATCCGTCAGCCGGCTTAAGTACTGGGCTTCGTCACAGGCGGCGTCTCCCCCGCCCACTACCAGGATGCGGCGGCCCTTGAAAAAGGGCCCGTCGCAGGTGGCGCAGTACGAAACTCCCCGGCCGGAAAATTCCGCCTCCCCCGGTACGGCCAGCCTGCGGTGTTCCGCGCCGGTGGCAAGGATCACCGCGGGGACGCGGAGTACTTTACCGCCCTGTAAGACGGCGGTAAAGTACGGAGCGCTGGAACCCTCTTCAGCTGCTGAAGATCCCTCTTCAGCAGCTCTGGCAACCGAAACAGCCCCTTCCATAATAAACCGCGCCCCAAAGGCTTTTGCCTGTTTGTGCAGGTCCTCGCAAAAATCAAAACCGGACCGGGGGGGCGTATCGCCATGGCCCACATTGCCGGGATAGTTTTCCAGCACGTCAATATTCAGGGCCTGGCCCCCGGGGGCCATCTGTTCCAGCACCAAAGTCTTAAGGCTGGCCCTGGCTCCGTACTGGGCGGCGGTAAGTCCCGCGGGACCGGCCCCCAGGACAAGCAAATCTGCGTCGTAATCGAACATATATCTATAGTAATCAAAACCTGTTATACTGTTAAGTAATGAAGAATATACGGTTACCCGGATTTGGCCTGTGTATCGTTCTTGCTTTTTTTTCTCCGTCTCTTTCCGCCCAGGGGCGGATGGTCTTTCCTTCCCTGGATGCTGTTCCGGCGTCCCATCAATACGCCCGGCGTCTGGCCCTTAACGGCAGCGCCTACTGGCAGGATTTGGCGGAGGCGGCCCTGTGGGCGTCATCGGTTAACGCCGGCCCCGGAGCGGAGGAAAAAGCCGCGGCCTATATGGAGCGGATCAACAGCGCGGTCGCGGAACTTTCGGCCGCAACGGATCTTCCCGCGGATCCCAAAGAGCGGGGAGAATACGTTCTTGTTTTTCTTCACCGGCGCTTTTTAAAATCCTATTCGGAATATCAGACCAGGGTAGACGAAATTTTTATTTCCGGCAGGTACAACTGCGTTTCTTCCGCGGTCCTGTACATGGTACTGGGCCTTTCCGCGGGACTTGACATAAAGGGGATCATGACCAAAGATCACGCCTTCATAACCGTCAATACCGGCGCGGAAAGCATTGATGTGGAAACCACCAATCTCTATGGTTTTGATCCCGGAAACCGCAAGGAATTTCACGATGCCTTTGGAAAGGCCACCGGTTTTGCCTATGTGCCTGCCAGAAACTACCGGGACCGGGTGGAGATTAACGGGATCGAACTGGTATCCCTGATCCTTTCCAACCGAATCGCCGTTTTGGAAAAGGGAAACCGTTATGCCGAAGCGGTTCCTCTGGCAATTAACAGGGCGGCGCTACTTTCCGCGGGGGAATCTTCCGGCAGCCAGAACAAGGCGGATTTTTTCGAGGACTCCCGGGGAGATACGATGAACCGGATTTTTAATCTGGGCGCTTATCTTATCAAAACCGGCAGGGAAGACGATGCTCTGGCCTGGGCTGAGTACTCCGGCGGCCTGTTTCCCGATCCGCGCTGGCAGGACTTTATCAATACCGCGGTAAACAATAAACTGGTCAAGCTTATCCGTACCAAAAAAACCGCCCAGGCCCGCGCGGAACTAAGCGCCCTGAAACCCAGGCTCGGCGCGGATCATTACAATGCCCTGGATACGATGGTTCTTGAAGCGGAAGCCGCGGATATGGTTAACGGCATCAGGAACCCCGGGGATGCCGAAGCGGCTCTGGCTTTTCTTTCCCGGTCCTGGGAAAAGCTGCCCGCACAGGTTCGGGAAGAAATGCGTACTGCGGCGGTACTCAAAGAGGCGGAACGGATCGGACGGTCCAGAGACTGGACCGGCGGAATGACATGGCTTAACGCCGCCATGGAACAGTACGGAAAAAACAGCCGCTTTGAGTCGGCCCTCCGGACTTTCCGCCAGAACAGGGTCGGGCAGCTTCACAATGAATTTGCCGCCCTGTTTAACAAGGGAAATTATGCCGGCGCAAAAGCGTCCATAGAAAAAGCCCTGGCGGAATTTTCGGAAGAACGCCAGCTGCTGCAGGACCTTAACCTGGTGAACAAGGCCCTGCAGCAATAGTACCCGGCAGGTTGTTATGAGCTATTTTGTTCATGCGGATATGGATGCCTTTTATGCTTCCGTGGAACAGCTGGATCATCCCGAATACCGGGGCAAGCCTGTCATCGTAGGGGGCCTGCCCGGGGACAGGCGCAGCGTGGTGTCCACCGCCTCCTACGAAGCCCGCCGTTTCGGCGTCCATTCCGCTATGCCCCTGGTCCAGGCGGTAAAGCTCTGTCCCGGCGGAATCTTCCTGCGGGGCAGCATGGAGCGGTACCGTAAAAAATCCGCGGAAGTGATGGCGGTCTTTGCGGACTATTCCCCGGCCGTTCAGCAGCTTTCGGTGGACGAGGCCTTTCTGGACATTACCGGAACGGAAAAACTGTTCGGTCCCCCGGAAACGCTCGCAAAAAAACTGAAACAGGCGGTCCGGGAAAAAACGGGGCTCACCGTATCCACGGGGCTTGCTTCCAACAAATATGTGGCAAAAATAGCTTCGGGCATGTCAAAACCGGACGGGCTGTTTATTGTTCCGCCGGGCGGGGAAGAGGACTTTATGCTTACCCTGCCGGCGGACAAAATCTGGGGAGCCGGCGGAAAAACCCGGGAACTTTTTGCCAAACACGGTTTAAAAACCTGTGCCGATATTCACCGCCTTTCCAGGGGGATCCTGGTCTCGGTATTCGGGCAGGCCTTCGGCGAATTTCTGTACCGGGCAGTCCGGGGCGAAGGGGCGGAAGCTTTTGAGACGGAACGGGGAACCAAGTCCATGAGTACGGAACGGACCTTTCCCTATGATTTGTACGATGATTTTGAAATTGAAACCCAGCTCTTCGCCATGGCGTCGGAAATTTTTTTTCGTCTTCTCCAGGCCGGATACCAGAGCAGAACGGTATTTGTTAAAATCCGCTATGGCGAAGATTTTACCACCGCCGGCGGCCGCGAAACCTTTCAGCGTCCCATTGGCACCCTGAACGAGTTATACGACAAACTGCAGGGGCTTTTTCACAAGAAGTGCAGTCCGGGACGGGGCATACGGCTCCTGGGCGCGGGATTGGGTAATCTGGAAACAAAAACCCCTTTTCGTCAGGCGGACCTGTTTGACGGTACCAGCGAGAAGGAACGGAAGCTGGAAAAATCAATCCTGGAAATCAACAGTAAGTTTCCCGCCGCGGCGTTAAAACGGGGCCGGCTGATACAGTAAAGCCTGATTATCCCCACGCCGCCTCGGCTCTTTCAACATAGGTCAGAATCTCCGCCGCCGGGGCGCGGCGTTTAAGCAGCGCCCGGAAACCTTCATCCTGGCAAAAAAAGGTGATGCGCTGAAGCAGGGCCAGGTGTATTTTTGCCGATGCGGAAATTATCAGGATAACCGCGGTAACGGGTTTGCCGTCCAGGGACTGCCAGTTAATCTCGTGTTCCGGAAAAGCCAGGGCGGCAAACTGTTTATCTCCGCTTTGGATAACGGGATTCCGCGGATGGGGCAGGGCAATGCCGTTCCCCATGGCGGTTGGCATCAGTTCTTCCCGTTCAAGCACCGCCTTGAGCAGGGCGTCTTTAAAAACCGCCGCCGGGACCTCCGGGGAATCCGCCGGAACGGCGTTGACCAGCCAGGTAAGAACTTCCCGGGGCTGCATTCCCGGTACATGATAATAAATGCCGCCTTTTTTCAAAAACCGCGACAGGTTAATGTCCGCAGCCGGGAATGGAATTTCCGCCGATGGCCCCGTTTTTTGCAGCATAACGCCCGCTTATTCCCGGTCTCCGCGGATGGCGCGGTTACAGGAATCAATATCAAAGCCTTCGGGATCATAGTCCCGGCCCAGCTCGCTTTGGGCAAGCTTCCGTTCTCTGTCGCTGCCCCGTTCCAGGGCGGAGATAAACCGGCGGAACCGCAAAGGGCCGTCGATAAAACGGGGAGGCGGCGCGCCCTCGCCGGCGACACAGCTGATCCGTTCGCCGGGTTTCGCCTGATACCAGGAAAGGATAATGTTTTTGACCGTCCATTTGGAACCTATCTCGCAGAGGAATTCGCTGATTCCCCGGCGGCTCAGTTCGCCAATGCTGGTTTTTTCATCGGCCACGGTAAAGTTGATCTCTTCTTTATTCCAGTTAAAGATTGAACAAATCAGATTGGCCAATTCGTAGAGGGTATAAGAATCGGGCAGTACCAGGCGCCGCCAGATGCCGGTACCGCCCAGGCTAATCTGGATAATCCGCCAGGAAGAAGTTTCCGGCTTTTCGGTTTTTTGCCACAGGCCAATGTTGTTTTTACGGAAATTACTCAGGGCTTCGCCGATAAGATCCCGAATATCCTCGTAGGTTTCGATCATGCTGTCGATGGAACTGTCCATGGCTTCAAGTTCGGATTGGGGCGGGACTTCATCGGTATCCAGATCCTCCATGATGCTGGCGGCATGTCCCTGGATTTGCGACAGCACCACAAAGGTATGCTTGGGCAGCCAGGAAGCGTCCATATCGCTCTTCTGGAGTTTGGCCGCCAGTTCTACCACCGCGGTGTGAAGCTCCCCCACCCGCTGCCGTATGGGGCCCATGGACGCATCGGTAAAACGGGAATAGTTCTCTTCAAATTCCCGGAATACTTCCATAATGTAATCCGCCAAATACTCCCTGTCCCGTCCTTCCAGATTAGTGGAGGGGGGTATAATCCGGGAAATGATTGCGTCCAGATTATTATCGTTCCGGAAGAGGGCGTCCCGCACAAAGGACTGAACCACATATTCGGAAATGGGAACCCCCCGGCGGTACAGTATTTCCTCGATCACCGTCCTGTCGGGAAGGCTGCGGACCCCTTCCAGATCCTTACGGTCGGGGATGTCCCTGCCCGCATACCAGAACCGGGTTTCAATACCGTAGGGAACCACTTCTATGTGATTGGTTATTTCGTACAGGAATTCCTCCGTGGTAAACGCTGGAAGGCTGCGCATCCGTTCGCCGCCGAACCAGTAGGCATAGGCGATTTGTTCTTCCGTAGAGGAGCCGGGACCCAGGTACGCAAAGGAAGAACGGAATCCTTCTTCCGCCGCCGCGGCCCATCTGTCCAGCGCTTCTTTGGTCCAGGCTTTTGCGTCAACCCGCTCAAGCTCAAAGACCCCTTCTTTCCAGTTAACCGGGGAAACCGCAAAATGATCCCCCGGCACAAAGGCGGTTTCCCGGTAGATATTCCGCATATCCAGGGTATGGATGGAAACCTCCGGCGGATCCTCGTAGGGGTCGCTGTTAAAGGCGTTTTCATTTTCAGGATTATCCCGGGCTACATATTGGGGAGCGTACTCTTCGCCGAAAAGGGTGTAGTAGGGGTAAAAGTCCTCCGGCGGACTTTCGGTGGTGGTAACGGGAATCCTGACCTTTTCCCGCAGAAACGTATATTCCTGGGGCAGCAGCACCGGATTGGCAAAAGGAAGACAGCGATGGCCCGGTATCAAAATACCGTTGGCTATTTCCAGCCTGGTGGGGGTAATAACAAAGGAAACCTTTTCAAAAGCCCCCCGCCGGGAAATCCAGCGTTTCCCCTCCAGGGGAAAGGCAATATGCCTGGTTTCGATAAAAGAAGCGATTTCCGTACCAAGCCGGCTGCTCCGTTTTGGTTCGATCAGCCTGACAAAGGCGCATACATCATCCAGGGTAAAGGGTTCGGTAACATTTTCGAGGAAGTCGTAAAGGGCGTCTTCCTGATTGATGGTCATTATTATTACTATGACCGGAAATCAGGAATTTCGCAAGAGCGGTTTTCTTCTTCCGCCGGAAAATCCCCGGACGGCTTTATTCCCATTGTGGTACCCGTCTGGTATGTGGCCGCGCTCCCGGCGAAGCGGGGAACCCGGGAACAGTTAGTCCCTGTAGGTAATGGGGCACCGGACGCCCATAAAAGGGTGTTCCCCCAGTTTGGTCCTTCGGGACAGGCTCAGTCGCTCAAGGCCGGTACAGCCGGAAAACGCCCTGGAGCCGATGCTTTTCAGGCTTCCGGGAATATCCAATTCCCGCAGGCTGCGGCAGTTAAAAAAAGCTCCGTCCCCTATCACCAGCAGGCTGATGGGCATATTGATCCGCTCCAGCAAAAAACAGTTAAAGAAAGCCCTCCGGCCCAGCTGTACCAGCGTGTTCGGGAGGGATACGGCTTTAAGAAAAGAGCAGCCCGCAAAGGCCCGCTCGTCAATATACGCTACTCCCATGGGAACGGTGACGGTGTAGATAAACGCTCCCGCAAAGGCCCGTTCCCCGACGCGGTCAATACCCAGCTGGGCGGGGATGACCACGTCCCGCTCCGTACCCCGGTATTTAACAAGGACCCTGTCCTGAACCACAAAATCATCTTTCGTTCCGGTCTGGGCATAAATTCCGGTCCCGCACAGAGAAAGGAACAGAACGCACACCGGGATAAAGTTCCGCATGCCTTTGACCATACCATAGATAAAGGGCGGAAACAATGATATAGTTCCCTGTATGCCGCAAAAAACGGATCTGTATACCATATTGTATTCCTATGCCAGAAAGCAGAATTCCCCGGTCATTGAAATGGATGTTTTTATCCCCTTTCTGGAAAAATACGCCAAACGGATCTGTGAGGAAAAACCAGAATGGACCAGGTGGACGGAAGAAACCGGAACCAGGGTATGGGTAGATCTGAATCACATCGCCGAAGACGGCAGGGTGACTCTGACCAGCGGTGAAGAGGGAAACAGGGTGTACCTGCGCCACTACTACGCGGAGCAGGTTAAAGAAGCCTACAAAAACGCCGACGACCTGTCGGGCAGGCCTTTTCCCGATGAGGTGTCCCTTAATCTTGCCATCCCCAAAGAACAGATAAAGCCCCTGGATATATCCGTTGATCTTCCCCGGTTTCTTGGGGAACTCCAGCAGGAGCTGGTACCCATCATCAAACTGGTTTTTCCCAATGAGCATGGGGAAGCCCTGGTTCCCGCTCCGATGATTCCCTTTACGCTGCTTGAATTTTCCCTTATTAAAATCAGGCATTATCTGCTTCACCACGGCAACAAGGAATATGTGCAGCATAGACTGGCGCCCCAGATGACCGGCAAAGAAGACTACCTGCGGGAAATTCTGGACCAGATATTAATCCGGCCCGGTGACTGCCTTAACGATTTAAAGGGCGGCAGGGAAGCGGCTTTTTATTTCTGGGCTTTTTTTTGTAATCTTATCAGGCAGGACCTGAACCAGAAAAACGAACTGCTGCTGGAGGAACAGGGCGCTCTCCAGGCGGTTTATATTGTTGAAGTATGTTCAAACTTTTTTAAAGCCAAAGCAGCCAGGGTCAAAGAAGTGGAACTGGCTTTTAAAAATTTTGAACTTGAAGTGGAAAAGCCCCCGTATTATTTTTCCCGCGAAGCCATTGCCAAGTTTAAGGACAACAAGGGGGTTCCCCTTTTGGGGCAGTATTCCCAGGAAGAACTGGATGCGTACATCAAAAAGCGGGCCACCGAACCGGCGGCTTCCGACGAACTGCCGGATTTTGTTTTCCTGTATACGGGTGACGGTACGGCATGGCTGGTAAAGAAAACCAAGATCCTGCATCTTTGCGCCAGGCTCCTTGCCGAAGTCCGGCCGGTGATCATCAAATTAATTTCCCGGAGATGGAAAAAACTGTTAAAGGAATTCCGCCGGGAAGACGCAATGGATAATGACCGGGATTTTGAGCGGCTTATCGCATCCTGTATAGAGGAATACGCGCCGGTGCTGAACGTCCTGCTGCGGGATCGCAAACTGTACCTGATCCACGAAGAACTGCACTCTTCGGAAAAGGGCCTGTCCGGATCTTTACGGTTTTTTAACCGGGACGAATTGCTGCCCCTGTGGACGCTGCTTATGATAAAGCGCAAACAGCTTATCGGCGATGTCAAACTTCTTATGCCCTTTTGGTATACCCTTCCCGTGATCAGCGGTATCATTGCTTTTTTTATGAACCTGGGGAAAAAAAAGCAAAGCCGGCGGGAAAGCCCGGAAGACAGCGGGGGGAGACCGGCGGATCCCCTGCGGGAACTGCGGAATGCCGCGGCGGAAGCGGAGGCAAAACTCATACCCGGCGGCCATACCATAGAAACCTATCTGGAAGAGCTCATCTCCCGCTGGGGAAAACTGGTTAATAAACAAAGCAAGGATAATCTGGTAGAGGATGTGAATTCCCTGATCCGGGACAGGCTGCGGCATATACTGCGTTCCCGGAAAAATGCCGCCGTCAACCAGGACTCGCTGAATAGCATAACCAATTCCATTATTGACAGCTCCAGGGGCCTTTTGAAAATAAGCGATCAAAAAGCCCTCTACCTGTACGTCAAGTTATATGTGATTAAGCTTTTGACCGGCAAGGTGTTCGCGTGATCCGGATACAAAAAACCGCCGGAAACAGAAAAGGCGTGTAAGCCCAGGGTACGCGCTGTTTTCCGGATTCGGCGGATCTGATAACCTAGAAAACCGCCGGTTCCAGAACCGGCGCCCCCGCATAGACATTTTGTCCTTCCGGGGCGGCTTCCGCCAGAACATCCGGCGCTTCCGCCGCGGTTTCTTTTTTAAAGTCCGGGCGGAATTCCACATGTTCCGCAACGATGGTTACCCTGGAATGGGCCTTGCCGTCCGAACCGTTCCACCGGTCCTGCTTAAGCCTGCCCACCACCCGGACTCCCCGGCCCTTTCTGCCCAGGTTGCTGCAATTTTCCGCGAGCCGGGCAAAAGTTTCTACATCGAAGAACCCTACTTCCTTTTCCAAACCGGAATCCTGTTTAAAGAAACGATTGGACGCAAGGGTAAAGGTACAAACCGGCGTTCCCTTGGGAGTGGAACGGTACAGCGGATCCCGAACCAGATTGCCTTCGATTAAAATTGAATTGAGGTTATTCATAACGCCTCCGCGTGATAAAGTCCGGCGGACCTTAGAGTCCTCCGTGCCGGACAATCCGGAACAGACTGCCCCTGCGTTTCTATATATGGCGCGGAGCGTCACAGCGCTTCTACATGATGCAAAAAAAGGATTATTTTTCGGAAAAAAACCCGTTCTTCCAGTTAAACCGGGAAATCTGCGGCAGGGGCAGCGCTTCTTCCGCAGCCTTCATCACCTCTTTGTAGAGCTTTTTTTTAAGGGGAAAGGTTCCGTTAAAAACACCGGCGGAAAAATCCAGGATGAACCGGCGGAAGCCCGCTTCCATAAGAAAGGGCCGTTTATCCACTATGGAAAAGGGCGAGCCGGGAATGACCACGCCGCCGGAATTGTCTTCGCCGCCGTTTATCAGACTGAAGCTTTCTCCCCGGCTGCCGGTGAACTGCCCAAAACGGTACCGCAGCCCGCCCCTGATCCTGAACAGCGGCGGCCAGGCAAAGAGGGTAACAAAAGTCCGCGGCCGCAGCCGGGGGGAGACGGTTTTTTCCAGATTTTGCCGGTTAATTTCCAGGGGAGCGGTAAAGGCGGAAACCCCCAGGGCCGCGGTAAAGGCCAGGGCCCAGGAATTGAAGGTATAGAGCCAGGGTCCGGCAATCAGGGTAAGCGTCTTGTCTTTGGGGAAAAAGGAAACGTGCCCGGGGTTGTTCAGGATGAAGCGGCGGAATCCGCATTCCATAAGCTGCCCGAGGGCTTCCCGCAGAAAAGCTTCTTCGCCCTGGGGAAAATACGGATCCAGCGCCAGGATGATGTCCGGGGCTTTAAAGGGAAGGGTCCTGTCCTCCCGCAGGACCGCGGCGGTTTTCCGGTTAACCGGCAGGATCACCGCCGCGGGCCGGACAGACTGGATAACATAGAGATCCTCCGCCGCCGCGGCTGCCGCGTAGATCCCTTCGGGAAGCGCTTTCCGCAGTTCCGGCGGAAAGCCCCTGTCTCCGTCGGCCAGGGGCGGCCGCGGCGCTTTTTCCCTGCCGGGCTGACGCCTGAAGGAGCCAAGATCCCCGGGAATAACCGGCGGATAGCGCCTGGTCATGGCTTTGGTCTGGATAAGGTAGACCGAGTCGCCGGGCTCAAAACCTTCGGGTACGGAAATGCTCAGCCCCCTGCCGTCATATTCCGCCGCGGAGAGCTTGTGGGTAAGGCGGCGGGAATCATCGGCCTTATGAAACCGTACCGAATCTCCCGGCGCGGGGACAGCGCCGGTAAGATTCCCCGCCTTAACCAGCGCCCGCCGGGCCGCGCCGGAACCCCGCACCGCGGCGATAATTCCCAGGCCGATGCCGGTTCCCCCGTCCTGGCCGGGCCGCAGAAAGGCGGCGGACGCCGGGGAGCTAAAAAAGAATTCCGTTTTGGGCCGGGCGAAGTCGTTCTGTAAAATACGCCGGGCATCTTCCAGAGCCCGGCGGCGGTCATCCTCGCCGCCGTCCAGGCTGTCGATGACCAGCCGGTAGGCGGAAACCACGGTTCCCACGTACTCCGCGCTTTTCATCCGTCCCTCAATTTTGAAGGACCCCACCCCCGCCTCCGCCAGTTCCGGTATCCATCCGATAAGGGACAAGTCGCAGGGGCTGAAATAGTACCCGGCGGTTTGAACGCCGGAAGCGCCGTCCCCACCGGAAACGCCACCGGCGCCGCCGCCGCTTTCCGTCCGGTAAAGCCGGCGGCACGCCTGGGTACAAAGGCCCCGGTTGGCGGACTTGCCGCCCAGGTAGCTGGAAAAAAGGCACAGTCCCGAAGCGCTCACACAAAGGGCTCCGTGGACAAAGGTTTCCAGTTCCAGATTGGTTCCCTGGCGGACAGAGCGGATTTCTTCCAGCGAGAGCTCCCGGGCAAGCACCGCCCTGGAGACGCCGTATTTGGAAAGGGCATTGGCCCCCCGGGCGGAGGCGATGTTCATCTGGGTGGAAGCGTGGAGCTTAAGGCCGGGGAATTCCCGGGCCATCATCAGGACGCCGAAATCCTGGACAATAATGCCGTCGGGCCCCGCGGAAGCCAGGTACCGCAGCAGCTGGTACATCTGATCCGCTTCCCGCTGCTCAAACACCGTGTTAAGCGTCACATAGAGCCTGCGGCCCATGCGGTGAAGCGAGCGCAAGGCGCCCTCAAACTGGGAATAGGCAAAATTGGCGCTCCGCATCCGGGCGTTAAAAGCCTTAAG
>JAISDG010000058.1 GCA_031265015.1 Spirochaetaceae bacterium
ACAAAGGCCGCCGTAAAGCCGTGGGGCAAAGATATACCGGGAAGATCGTTATATTTTGCCAGCCCCGGCGCGGTGTAGTCGCCCAAAACCAAAATGATCATTTCGTTGAAGATCATGGCAACGATACCGATGGTCTGGCTCCCGGTAAGGATTGCCACCAGGGCGCCGGTGAACGCAAAGTGCCAATAATCCCAAATATCAATATCAATGGTTTGGGTAGCGTTAAAAAGCAGCATGATGATATTGACGAGAAGACATACCGGTATGGCCACCGCGCCCACCTGGGAGGCAAAGGCAATTGCCGCCGCGGCAGGCCAGCCCACGTCAATAACCGAAAGGGAAAGGCCGAAGCGCTCGGACATCTGCTGTACGGCCGGTCCAAGATTACCGCCCATAAGGTCAATAACCAGATTAAGACCGATAAACCCAACGCCTACGGTTAAACCCGCCCTCAGGGACTTCCCAACCCCCGCTTTGAGGACAACGCCGAAAATGAACAGGATAATGGGCATTACAACCGAAACGCCGAGGTTTTGAACATACCCGAAGAAGCTGATTACACCCCCCCAGATTGTACTCAATACATCCATACATACCTCCTCACATAAATAATTTTTCCATACGGAAAAATTCTTCCTATTTTTCTTTTTCCATTTCTTTTATGACTTTTTCCATCACGCCATCTATTCCAATTCCCGTAAGAAATGGAATTCCGCTGATGACAGGGCATTTCGCGTCCGATGGTACCTGTGAAGTGGCCACGCAAAAATCAAAGAGAGAAGACTTGGCAACGACTTCAGAAACCCTGCACTGAGTTACCTTGAATTTCCCCTCATACCCCCTTTTATTCAATTCCTTGGTCAGCTTATCATTGGCCGCCGTAGATGTAACAATCCCGGAGCCGCACGCCAGCAAGATAGTCTTCATCAAAACCTCCTCAGTTGATTATTTGCAATTATGTCCCCGGTTTTTACAAATGTCAAGAAAATTCTTAGAAATTTTCTACAAGTCTGAATATATAAAAATCCGGCTCCATGGCATTCAAAAATTTTCACGTGATCCCCTATGAAACGGTCTTCCGCAGGTCTTCCGGCATAGGAGGTTTCCCCTGGCCATAGTATTTAAAGGTCTCTACCGCCTGGCGAACCTGGCCGGGGTTTAAACAAGCAACCGTATCGCTCATACTGCGGGCAAATACATAGGTTTTTGCCGCTTCTTCCAGATAAACACAGGAATACAACGCTTCTTTAAGATTTTTCCCCAAAGCCATAACCCCGTGATTCTTTAAAATAACAGCTAGGGTGTCGCCGGCATTTTCCACGGTTTGAATGCCCATATCCACGCTTGCGGCGGAGGAAAAGGGACATACCTTAACCGGGCCTTTCGTAGCGTTGGGCAGGGTGGTAACAATACAGGGAAGCTCATCGGCAACAAGGCCTACGGCGGTGGCAAAGGGCTGGTGGGTGTGAATAACGGCATTAATCAGGGGCATATGCTTGAAGATATACAAAAGCGCCGCGGTATCCACCGATGCCGCCCGTTCACCCTCAATAACCGTTCCCTCAATATTCATAACAAGAACATCCGGCGCCGTCATGTCTTCATAAATCATTCCCGAGGGAGTTACCAGGATTTCCCCGCCGGGCATCCTCATGCTTACGTTGCCTCCGGAGAGGGCAATAAGCCCGTACCGGTCCAGCATCATGCCTGCTTTTTGTATTTCCTGCCGTTCTTTTTCAAACATCATAAGCGGTTCCCCCAAAACTATGTACCGGGTATTTCTTCGGCAAGGGATACCTTGAGGTATGCCTTTACTTCGTCTTCCGTCGCCAGGGAGACGGCTTTTTCGGCGATTTCCCTGCAGCGCCGTGAATCGAGACTGCGGATCAGGGCGATGGTCTGGGGAATGGCGGAACCGGTAACGCTGAGTTCCTCCACTCCCAGGCCTATGAGTACCGGGATAGCCATAGGATTGCTTCCCAGTTCCCCGCAGACCCCGGCCCATTTTCCGTTTTTTCCCGCGGCCTCGGCGGTCATGCCGACGGCCCGGAGGACCGCGGGGCTAAAGGTTCTGTAATAGGAGCTGATTTCTTCGTTCCCCCGGTCTACGGAAAGGATGTACTGGGTAAGGTCGTTGGTCCCCATGCTGACAAAAGCCGCTTCCCGGGTCAGTTCGTCGGCCAGGAATACCGCCGCGGGGGTTTCGACCATCACCCCCAGGGGAGGATCTGCCCGGTGCTCCACTCCCCTCTCCTTAAGTTCCGCCGCGGCCCTGGCGGCAAGTTCCCGGGCCCTGCGGAATTCCACCACCGAAGACACCATGGGAAACATGATTCTGATATCGCCGTATACCGCGGCCCGGAGCAGGGCCCGCAGCTGGGTAAGGAAAAGGTCCTCGTATTTAAGGCAGAGCCTAATGCCCCGCAGGCCCAAAAAGGGGTTTTCTTCTTTGGGCAGATTCATGGCCTTGACTTCCTTGTCGCCGCCTATATCCAGGGTCCTGATAACCAGCATGCCCCCGGCAAGCTTTTTTGCCGCACCGGCATAAACCCGGTACTGCTCCTCCTCGTCCGGAAGCTCGCCCTTCAAAAAAAGAAACTCCGTACGAAAGAGTCCTACGCTTTTTGCCCCGAAGCCCTGGGCGGCGACGAGGTCTTCCACCGACCCGATGTTGGCGGAAAGGATTATTTTGATTCCGTCCCTGGTAACGCTTTCCAGATCCTTCATTTTAAAAAGTTTTTCCTGCCGTTCCCGGTAGTTCTTTTCATCGCTTTCCAGCTTTTTTCCGGCGGCGGCGTCGGGGTTTATATACACCAGGGCTTTTTCAAAATCCCGCACGTCCAAAATGACGGCGTCCCCTTTTCCCGCCTGCCCCGTTACCCCGGGGGTTCCCACCGCCGCCGGGAGGGAAAGGCTCTTCGCCAGGATGGCTACATGGGAAGTGAGTCCCCCTCTTTCGGTAACAAAACCCCGGATATGCTTTCTGTCCATCATCGCCGTATCGGAAGGGAAAAGTTCCTCCGCCACCACGATACTTTCCGGGGGAAGGGCGGAAAGGGTTACCTCTTCCTTGCCCAGCAGATTCCGGAGTACCCGCTTGCAGACGTCGTTGAGGTCCGCCAGCCGCTGGGCGTTATACGCGGTATCCTCCATTTCGGAAAAAAGCCCCTCGTACATCTTGTATATTTCTTCAACCGCGGTTTCGGCCCGGCAGGGATTTTCCTCAAGCTTGTCCAGGATTTCCTGTTTAAAATCATCGTCTTCAAGGATGGTCATCTGGGCCCGGAAAATATGTCCGTATTCCTCGCCCAGGCTGCCGGAAAGGGTATCCTTAATCCGGTCAAGCTCGGCAAAGGCCGAACCAAAGGCGCCGGTAAGCCGCTGCTTTTCTTCCTCCAGGGACTCCATTTTTGAAGGATCGTAACTTAAATCGGGGGCCTTAAAAATATACGCCCTGCCCGAACAGATCCCCGGAGAGGCGGTTAAACCGGGAAGTATCTTCATGATTTTAAGCTTCCTGGTCCTGTATGCGGGAACCCACCGCTTCATACAGAATATCGTAGATAGCCTTGACCGAAGGGGCCTTAAGAATGGCATCCAGTACGGCGCTGTCCGAATAGGTCGTAATCAGGACTTCCAGCAAAAAGCCTATTTTCTTCTTTTCTTTAAGGGCAAACATGGAAACCAGCCGAACCTGAAGCTTTTCGTTCGGATCGCCCATGGAGGAAAATTCCACCGCCCTGGCAAGCCTAGCAAACAAAATGACCGATTCGTTCACATGTTCGGCATCGGTATGGGGAATGGCAATTTTGTGGCCCTCCATGGGAAGTCCCGAAGGATAGAGCCGTTCCCGTTCAAGGATAGCCCCGGGAAAACTCTCTTTTACATAGCCTTTATCAAGCAGGACCCCGCACATGGCCGAAAGGACTTCTTCCTTGGTTGAAGCTTCCAGGTTTTCAATAATGCAGTCTTCTTTTAAAATGTCTTCAACCTTCATGGTCATCTCCAAATTTCCAAAATTATAGTATTGTTCCGCTACAAGTCTCCCCATGATACAGGCGCTTTATTCTTTTGTCAACAAAAAAATAAAAATATTGTCAAAAGTAAAAAAAAATACTAGTATACATCCATGAAGAAAGCGTACATTTTTGATCTTGACGGTACTCTGGCCAATAGTATCTATGATATCGGTGACAGCGTAAATTATCTGCTTACCCGGCGGGGGCTTCCCACCCACAGTTATGACGAATACCTCACCTACATGGGGATGGGGATAGGGGTAACCTTGAGCAAAGCCATGCCCGGTTATGACGAGCTTCCTTCGGAAGAGCGGGAGGCTCTCCGTAAAGCCTATACGGTTCACAACGAAGCCCATTGTCTTGATAAAACCCGCCCCTACGAGGGGATAACCGAAACCCTTAAGGTCCTGGCGGATCGGGGCGCCATACTGGGAATTTTTACCAACAAGCCGGAAATTCTGGGCCAAAAAGTTGCCGCGGCCTTGTTCGGCGGAATCAGCTTTGCCTTTGTTCTGGGGGGGCTTGAAGGGGCGCCGATGAAACCCGATCCCGCCCGGGTGCTTGAAGAACTGGAAAAACGCGGCATCGCCCCGGCGGACGCGGTGTTTGTGGGAGACGGAAAACCCGATATCGCCACCGGCAAAAACGGCGGCATGACCGCCTGCGGTGTTACCTGGGGTTTTAAGGGCATGGAAGAACTGGAAGGGGCGGACGTGATTATCAGCCATCCCCGGGAACTGCTTGAAATTGGCTGACCCGGATCCTGGGGCTTTGCTGCCCAAAGTTAAACAGGCCGCCGTTGACGCCTGCGCCTGCCTGCAGAGCGGGGCGGATTTAAAAATACGAACCAAGGGATCCAACGACTTTATTACCCGGATAGATCTGGAGGTAAGCGAGTACCTGTGCCGGGAGCTTCCCCGGATATTCCCGGTCCCCGTCCTGTCCGAAGAAAACAAGGCCGCTCCCCCCGCCGCTTCATGCCTGTGGATTATCGATCCCATCGACGGAACCAACAACCTTATCTACGATCTGCCCTTCTACGCGGTATCCATCGGCCTGGTCCGTGAACAACAAGGTATCCTGGGGACGGTATACATCCCCGCCATGGGGGAGCTTTTTTCCGCGGCCAGGGGCTGCGGCGCCTTTGTGGAAAACCTGCGCGTTCCCGGCGCAGGCGCCAGACCTGCCAGGGTAAGCGGCGAGGACAGTCTAAGCCGGGCCATCGTCATGGCCGAAACGGATCCTTACTTTGACCGGGAAAAAAATCCTTCCATGGATCTGATAAAGGCGGTCTACCGCAGATGCATAGACTGCCGGATTACCGGCTCCGCGGCGGTGGACCTAAGCTACATCGCCGCGGGCCGGGCCCACGTCCACTTTTGCCGCAACCTTAACCCCTGGGATTATGCCGGGGGAAGCGTTATCCTGGGCGAGGCGGGAGGCATTGTCAGCCAGTGGGACGGAAGCCCCATGGCCTTTGAAGGCAAGCACACCAGCCTGGCCTCCAGCAGCCGGGCAATCCACGAAGAAATGCTGGCCCTGGTGGGGCAATTTGTATAATCCCGGGCTTTTTTAACCGGCCGTCCTGCCCTGGAATTTCCGCACCGCTTCATGTTTGCCGGGGGCGTCAAAAAAGGCGCTGCCCGCCACTATCACATCGGCCCCTTTTTCAATGGCCGTTCCCGCGTTTTCCGCGGTGATTCCGCCGTCCACCGACAGGAGGTACCGGTATCCCCGCTCCTCCCTGAGCGCCGCCAGTTTAGCCAGTTTTTCAAGGCAGGAGGGTATCATTTTCTGTCCGCCAAAGCCGGGGTTGACCAGCAGCACCAGCACCAAATCCACATCCCCCAGAATTTCATCCAGGGCGTGGACCGGCGTTCCGGGAACGACGCATACTCCCGGCCTCATCCCCGCGGCCTTTATGTTCTGGATGATCCGGTTTGAATGAAGGGCCGCTTCGACATGAAAGGTAAAATAATCCGCCCCCGCGCCGGCGAAGCCCTCAATATGATCCTGGGGGTTGGTCACCATCAGGTGGCAGTCCAGGGGAAGTTTGGTCAGTTTCCGTATATCCGCCACGGTTTTGGGACCGAAGGTCAGATTGGGAACAAAATGACCGTCCATCACATCCACATGTATCCAGTCGGCCCCGGAAGCGCCGATTAATTCCACCGCCTCCGCCAGCCTGCCGAAATCCGCCGAAAGGATGGAGGGCGCCGCCAGCGCCGTTCTCTTTGTCATAACCTACCTCACCTGGTAAAACTGATTATCTGCAGGGCGGTCAGCTCGTCGGTAAAAAGATCCGTCACGAGCCCTCCCTGAAGCGCCGCGTGAATCGCCCTGGCCTTCTGCCTGCCGCAGGCTATGCCGATACGCCGGTTTATGCTCAGAAAGTCTTTTTCGTCTATGCCTACCACCCGCCTGTTGATGGGAATATCCATAAATTTTCCCCCGGCGTCGTAGTGGTATCCGCACAGGTGCCCGCAGGAGCCTTCGTCATAAATTCGCTGCGCTTCCAGGGGAGAAAGGAACCCTGCCCGGACCAGGGCGCTGTCGTCGGGTTGATCCGAACTTAAACCCACCAGAGCCACGTCCAGGGACTTTGCCTTTTCCAGGGTTTCCCGGATACCCGGTTCCTTTAAAAGGGCGTCCCGCAGTTCCGGGGTTTTAACCAGTACGGGAGAAAGAAAGGGGTACGACCGGGCGCTGATTTTATCGGCCAGTATCCGGGCCAGTTCCGAGCCGTCATAAAACAGCGCCGACGCTCCCAGGCCTCCCATAAGCTGCACCACTTCGCAGTCCACAAAGCCCGACTTGGGAAGCTGCCTAATGGTATGGTACAGGGCGGTTCCCCAGGAAATGCCGATATGGATTCTGTCGTTCAGCATTGAAGCAAGAAACCCCGACGCTTCAAGGCAGGTTTTGTACAGTGTCAGGGGATAATCGGTTTCGTTGGGAACGACGCACACCGTCTCCAGGCTGTAGGTTTCCGTCAGGAGCCGGCCGGTTTCCGAACGGAAGGGGGAACTCCCGTTGATTCTGATTTCAACGATCCCCTTTTCCCGGCATTCCTTCAGGATATTGGCCACCGTGGGGCGGGAAATTTTATAGAGCTCCGCGATTTCCGATTGAGACATGGAATCCAAATAGTAATGCTTGGCAACCTCAACCAAAAAATCAAAGGATTTGTTCATTTCCTCTTTTGGGCGGAAGGTGTACGCAGCGTCCCAGGGCATCCGCGGCGGCTTCCATCAGCGCCTCCGAAACCGTTGGATGGCCGTGGATAAGCTCCGCCAGTTCGTGGACGGTGATCTCCATGGCCATCAGGGCCGCCGCTTCGTTGATAATCTCCGAAACCCCGTGGCCCGCCATGTGAACCCCAAGAATTCTGCCGTATTTCGGATCGGCCAAAACTTTGACGAATCCCTCGGGACTGCCCGACGCCAGCGCCCTTCCGTTAACTGCCAGGGGAAAGCTTCCCGCTGATACCGGCCCCGCTTTTTCCGCCTCTTCCTGGGTTAATCCCACGGAAGCAGCCTCGGGAAAACTATACACCACCGAGGGTACAAAATCAAGGTTTACTTTTTTTTGTTTACCCCCGCCGGCCAGCTGGTTTACCGCGTTTTCCGCGGCGCATTCGGCCATGGCAAAAGCCGCGTGGGCCAGCATCTTCTTCCCGTTAATGTCGCCGGGGGCAAAAATTCCCGGCACGGAACTTTCCATATAATCGTTAACCAGTACTTTGCCCTTATCAAGGGCAAGGGAGACGGGAGTTCCGGTCAAACCTCCCAGGGCCGACAGATCCGCGGTCCTGCCTATGGAAACCAGAACCTTGTCCGCTTCCGCGGTTTTTCCGCCGGCCAGCGTCAGAAAGAGGGCGTTCCCCCTTTGTTCTATCCGTGAGAGCCCCGTACCGGTATGGATTACCGCGCCCCGTCCGGTAAGGGTTTTATGGATCAGGCCGGAAATATCCCGGTCCATGGGCGGAAGGATCCGGGGCAGGGCTTCAATAATCGTTACCGCGCTTCCGAAGGAAAGAAACGCCATGGCCAGTTCTATGCCGATAACGCCGCCCCCGATGATCGCCAGCCTGGGAGGGATCGTTTCCAGATCCAGAATTTCCGTACTGTCCATGACCCCCGGTAAATCAACTCCCGGGACGGGAAGTTCTGCGGTCCGGGACCCCCCCGCCAAAAGCACCTTTTTCGCGCCGAAGGTTTCCGTTCCCGCCCGGACGCTGAAAGCCCCGGCGCTCCGGCCCTGAAGGACCCCCTCGCCTTTTATTACGTCCACGCCGTTGGCCTTAAGAAGCGCCCCCACTCCGCCGGTAAGTTTTTTAACCACCCGGTTTTTTTCCGCCACCGCGGCGGCCATGTCAACCGTTACCCTGAGATCGGCGATGCGGATACCCCGTTTGGAGGCCCCGGCGATCTCGTGGACCAGTTCCGCCGTTTTAAGCAGGGTCTTGGCGGGTATACAGCCCCGGTTAAGGCAGGTTCCCCCCAGTTCGTCCTTTTCGACCAGCAGGGTTTTTGCCCCTAACCGGGAGGCCCGGATGGCCCCCACATAACCGGCGGGGCCGCCGCCGATAACAGCCACATCATATTCAGCCATACACACCTCCAACGTTTACGGCAGCGGAGCCGCCGGAAATCGAGGTCCGGCAGCTCCGTCAAAAAACAGGGTTACATCCCGTTTACAGCAGGCACAGGAGGGGCGCTTCCAGAATATCCTTAAGGTTCTTAAGGAACAGCGAAGATTCGGCGCCGTCCACGATGCGGTGATCGTAGGCCAGGGAAAGGCCCATTTTTTTGCGGTTCACCACCTTTTCCCCATCCAGCTTAAGCTCGTCCTCCACCGCGCAGACTCCAAGAATGGCCGCCTCCGGGGGATTGATGATAGGGGTAAAGGCGGTTACTCCGTACATTCCTATGTTGGATACGGTAAAGGTACCGCCGGCCATTTCATCGGGGGTAAGTTTTCCTTCCCGGGCTTTGGCGGCCAGTTCCGCTGCCCTGGCGGAAAGGCCGGCCAGGGTATAGTCCCGGGCGCTGCGGATCACCGGTACCAGGAGTCCCCGCTCGGAGGCTACCGCCATACCGAGGTTAACCGCGCCCTTATAGACCAGTTCGTCCCCGTCCAGCACCGAATTCATCCGGGGATGGGCCGAAAGGGCCTTCACCGCCGCCGCCAATACAAAATCATTGATAGTGATCTTTGCCCTGACGCCGGAACCGGCCAGGGTGTCGTTTAATTCCCGCCGGAGTTCCAGCAGCCGGCTGACATCGGGACGAATCTGGGCGGTTACCTCCGGTATGGTCCGCCGGCTTTCGGCCATGCGCCTTCCGGTAATCCGCTGGATGTTGGTCAGGGCCGTCCGGACATCTTCCCCGGCTTCCGCGCCGGTCCGCCGACCGCTCACAGCCGCGGCCAAATCCGCGCTGAAAATTTTCCCCCCGTGGCCCGAACCCGAAATACCGGCCAGGGAAATTCCTGCGTCCGCGGCCATACGCTTCGCCAGCGGCGTCGCCGGTACAGAGGCCCCGGCGGCCCGTTCCACATCGGCCCGGCGGATTTCCCCGTATTTTCCGCCCGGCGGAACAGCGGCAAGATCCACGGCCTTTTCCTTTGCCAGGATCCGGGCCGCGGGAGTCGCCCGGACTTTACCCCCGGCCGCCGGACCGGCGGACACCATGGCAGAACCGCCGGCCGGACCGGAAACCCTATCTCCGGACGGGGATGCGGGAGCTTTTCCGCCGGGAACCGCCGGACCGGAGACCGCCGTTCCCGGAGAAGCGTCCGGGGGAACCGCTTCGCCGGGCTGTCCCACCCAGGCGATAACTTTGGTGACAGGCACGGCTTCTCCGGCCCTGCCCAAAACGGCAAGAATCACCCCGTCATAATCGGATTCCAGCTCCATGGTAGATTTGTCGGTTTCGATTAAAGCTACCACATCGCCCTTGGCCACCGTATCGCCTTCCTTAACCCGCCATTCAATAATGATTCCTTCTTCCATTGCCATGCCGGTCTTGGGCATAATGATTGAATTGGCCATCGTATCCTTTCCTTCCTTTATAACAGCGATTTAATCGCGGCGGTAATCTTTTCTTCCGTGGGAACCACCTGGGCTTCCAGGTGGGGATTATACGGAATGGGCACATCCAGACCGCCAAGCCGCCGGACCGGCGCGTCCAGATAAAAAAACGCGTCGCTGTCCGCAATAAGGGCGGCGATTTCCCCCCCGTAACCCCCGGTTTGGGGAGCTTCGTAGACCACCAGGCATTTACCGGTTTTTTTAACCGAAGCAATCAGGGTGTCCTTGTCCAGGGGAACCAGGGTCCGGACGTCCACCACTTCCGTATCAATTCCCCCGGCCGCGGCCATATCTTCCGCCACTTTAAGGCACCGGGGAACCATGCGGCCGTAGGTGATGACGGTCAAATCCTTACCGGGCCGCTTAACGTCCGCCTTGCCCAGGGGAACGGAATAATCCTCCCCCGGTTCTGGAACCGGCCCCTTGGTCCGGTAGAGGAGCTTTTGCTCCAGGAACACCACGGGATTGGGATCATAAATGGAAGACTTTAAAAGCCCTTTGGCATCGCGGGGGGTGGAGGGAATGACCACCTTAAGGCCGGGGATATTGCAGACCCAGGCTTCGGGGCTTTGGCTGTGCTGTTCCGCCGCGCCGGTGCCGGAACCGCCGGGAGCCCGGAGCACCATGGGCACGGAGCCCTGTCCACCGAACTGGAAGCGGTTTTTTGCCCCCTGGTTGATAAGCTGTTCCATGGCCAGGGTGATAAAATCGCTGAACATGATTTCCACGATGGGAAGAAGCCCCGTCATGGCGGCTCCCACGGCGCAGCCGGTGATCCCCAGTTCCGATATGGGCGTATCCCGTACCCGTTCGGGACCAAATTCCTCAAACATCCCCCGGGAAACGCCGAAGGCGCCGCCGTAAATTCCCACATCCTCGCCTATCAGAACGATTCGCCCGTCTTTCCGCATCTCTTCGCACATGGCTTCTCTTAAGGCATCCGCATAGGTTATTTCACGCATCTTCCGTTCTTCCTCCTACAGCACAAAGCCGTTCTTGGGTTTCTGATCCCGCACGTCCCCGGCGGCGTAGACATCGTCAAAGATCCTTTCGATGGGCAGTTCCGGCGACGCTTCGGCAAAGGCCACGGCGGCGGCGATATCGTTCCGGGCCTGTTCGTCAAAGGCTTCTATTTCCGCCGGGGTAAAAATCTTTTCCTTCAGCAGGTATTCCCGGTACCGCTTGATGGGGCATTTTTCCTTCCAGGCCGCCACTTCATCCTTGGTCCGGTAGACCTGGGAATCGCTCTTGGAATGACCCATCCACCGGTAGGTATTAAGCACCATCAGCATGGGGCCGTTTTCAAGGACATAGTCCCGGGCCTTTTGGGTTTCTTCGTAAATGGCAAGGATATCGTTGCCGTCCAGGGCGATGCCCTTCATCCCGTAGGAAGAAGCGCGGATGGAAATATCGCTGATATGCATTGACTTGCTGACGTGGGTGGACATGCCGTAGTAGTTGTTGGTACAGACGAAGAGGACCGGCAGCTGCCATACCGAAGCGAGGTTCAGGGACTCATGGAAAGACCCTTCATTGGCGGCGCCGTCGCCGAAAAAGCTTACGGTAATGTTGGGTTTTTTAAAGTACTTCTGGGACAGGGCCGCGCCGGTAGCCACGGGAATTCCGCCGCCTACCACGCCGTTGGCCCCCAGGCTGCCGACGGAAAAATCGGCGATATGCATACAGCCTCCCTTTCCTTTGCAGTAACCCCTTTCCTTGCCCAAAAATTCGGCCATCATCTTCTGTATGTCCATACCCTTTCCTATGGCCTGGCCGTGGCTGCGGTGGGTCTGGGTGATCATATCTTCCTTTTCCAGGGCGGCGCAGACACCCACCCCGGTAGCTTCTTCGCCTATACAAAAGTGGGCGGTCCCGTGAACCTTGCCTTCCACGAAAAGTCTGGCGGCGGTTTCCTCAAATGTCCGGGTTTGTACCATTTTAAGGTACAGATCCCCGTGTATTTCCCTGGACAATTTCATCCAAAGGCCTCCTCATCAAGCGTTGTTACTATAGTGACCTATTTTTGTGGGTTTGTCAAATGTAAAATAATTAAAAATGGTTTTTTACAAATGTATTTTTCTACTTTTTGTAAAAAATTAAAAAAATCGCTTGACAAATGCAAAAAGCAGGGTATACTTTTATCACCGTTCGTGGGGCGGTATTTTTTAGCAAGGGGGTAGATTGTGGATATTTCTGTTTGCTACAACGTAACATCTGATAAGTTACCCCGCCGGGTAGAACCGGGCGGTTGCCCGCCCGGAACCCCCACAGACCCGGACGTGCCCAATTAAGGCATCCGGTTCTTCCGGAAAAAGATTCGCTTATGCTTTGGAGTGTACTATCCGGG
>JAISDG010000113.1 GCA_031265015.1 Spirochaetaceae bacterium
GTAAGACTTAAAATTACGGAAAACACCGTGGGGAAGGCCATAACGGAAAAGTAGATCAGCGCCGCCGGCGCGACCAAAACCACATAGGCCGTCCGCTCTTCCCGTTTGGATGTCAAACCAGTCACCGGTATCCTCCTGACAAAGTTTCCCCTAACAAAGCGTCTCCTAGCAAAGCGTCCCCTAAGAAAAAAACCAACAAAAGAGGCTGTCCCAAAAAAGGCCAGCCTCCCGGAAATGCGCTATCTTCCCTGTTTCGCCTTCCAGTTATCAAAGGCCCGCTGGGCCGCCTGGGCCACCTGCTGGGGACTTTGAGTTCCCATGCCAATAGCCTGGAGCCCCTCGTTAATAGGCTCGTGGACCTCCGCCGCAAAGGGACCGTCAATAACCACGGTAGATCGCTTGTACTTGCTCCCCAGCCTGCTCGCCTCAACGGAAAGGGGTTCCAGGGTAAGCTGGGCAAGGTCAATATCCGTGCGGGTAGGAGTAGTAATGCCGCCCGTTTCCAGCAGATAAGTCTGATTCTCCCTGCCGGAAAGCCACTTAACCAGCTTCCAGGCCGCCTCTTCCCTGGCCGATCCCGCAGGGATGGCGGCGCTCATGGCCCAGCCGGTTCCCAGAATAGCGGAAGTAGAATCGTTAAATTTCGCCCCGGCGATTTCAGGAAACACCGTAATACTAAAGTTCCTCTGCCGGTCCGGGGGAATAACCGCCTGGCCCGTGGATTTATCGGTGATAAAAGCCCCCACCCTCCAGTCGCCGTCGATATAATAGGCCCCCCTGTTGGTGGCGAAGGGACCGATACCGTCACCGTAGGAAGTAGTCAGGGAAGATTTACTCAGCACCCCGTCGTCATACATGGATTTAATAAAAGTCAGGGCCCCCACAAAATCGGGATCGGTAAATTTAGCCTGCCCCGCGTGGATCTTCCGCTCCCAGCCCTCGCCGCAGAACCGGCCGGCCACCATGGAGAAAAGACAGGACTGCATAACCCAGGCGTCCTGGTTAGCCATAATCACCGTTTCATACCCCTTCGCCTTCAGGACAGGAACCTGGGCCTTCAGTTCGGCGTAGGTTCTGGCGGGACTAAGACCCGCGGCCCGGAGCACCTCGTTGTTGATATAAAACGCGTGGCTGGACGTAATAGCCAGGGGAATCATGGCCACATAACCCGCGCTCTGCTGACCCGGGTCCAGGGCCGCGGAAATATAGAGCTTGTCCAGCCCGTCCCGTTTAATCAGCGGGGCCAGGTCCTTAAGAAGCCGCTGAGTATGCAGCGTCGTGGACCTGCCCGACGGCCACACATAAAAAACATCCGGCATCTGACCCGCTGCGGCGTAGGCCTCCATCTTGTTGTGGTAGGGATCGTTAAAAAGGTCTTCCCGGATAACCCTGATACCCGGATTAGCCTTGCTAAAATTCCCCCATACCTGCTCAACCTCCAAAGCCGCGTTGGCGGCGGTCATGTCAAAGTAATTCAAGACCCGCAGATCCACCTGCCCGCTTCCCGCGCCGGAACTACCCTGACTCCTGCCCCCGGCAAACAGGGCACCGCTTAAAAGCGTCAGGACCAGAACTAAAACAATTTTTGGTAACTTCATTTTTCCTCCACCTACAATGTAGAAGGCCCCCGCAATCCCCGCGTGGTTTATTTTTCCATCTTTTGTTTTTCATTTCGATTTTATGCATAAAAAGGGGGCGGGCCCGCCCCCTACCCTCAGCCCTGCGGTCTTCGGGATACCCCCACCTCCTGGGTGCGGGCGGAAACAGGGGTAAACCAAACAGGACCTTCCCCCTGCCCGCCCCCAAGCCCCCCGGATCAGGTTTTAAGCAGCAAATACTTGAGCTTGTTACAAAACTGTAGTTTTGGAACAGCCTCACTTGCAAAATCTTAAAAAAGAACATATAATAATATAAAAATACAAAGGCGCTGCCTCAGGAGGCTGCTATGAAGACGGCTTTGAAAATCTGCGCGTTCATTCTTGTTATAGAAATGCTTGGATGCGCTTCTTCCGCGTCCTATAACAGTTTGGCAAGGGAAAAATCTTTTGACTATTTTTTCCCGTCAGATGACTTTGCAAAAACATTTTCGACCATTGATGAGGCGTATGAATTTGTAAGCGCCGCAAGCATAAAATTTTCGCAAAATGTATCAACCAAACGCCGCAATAAGGGCCTGGCGGCAAGATTGCGGGGTCCCGCCATAAATGATTCTCCTGTTACCCTTGTTTGTCTTATCCGCGCAAGTGATATTAACGGCGCGATAGATTTATCGGCGGTACCCAAGGAATTAGATGTCACCTTGCGAAGATCGGAAGACGCGCTGTTGTTCTTTTGCGTTTTTTATGGCGACAGGGCTATATCACTTTCAAATTTCTATCTTGACCCGAAATACAGCGGATATTCAAATGGAAACGCGCAGGTACAAAAATTTGGTATTTTAGGGAATACATATGAGGCGGATTATCCCATTGGATGGGGAATAGAAAAGGCGTTTAGCTACCTTAGAGGCGAAATAAACTGAACATCCCGGACGCTCTATTTTTTTATAGATAATTCCGATAGAAAAACCATGATTTATAGAATAGAGTTATTCAATAACTTCAGTTATGAATAACTCTATTGTTTGTTTACCGTGCTAGGTCTTCCGCGCAAGGGACAAAACCATGCGGTGCATGGTTTTGTGGGCGCACCCCAAGCGTCCATGGATGGACGTATTACTGAAGCAAACGCGTAGTGTTTGCGAGTGCGCCCCGGCCGGAAATCCAACGCAGGATGCGGTGGATTGGAGGGAAGCGGTATCCTTTTGATGCCGGAGGCGGCAAAAGATACAAGCGGAAAGCCCGGTTCCGTGCCGTAGGCGCGGAATGCGCCCAAATATAGAAAGATGAATATTTTTCCGCGTTTGTCCTGAACAGGGGGCGGATTATGCGCGGCATTGCGGTTTTACAAGCGGCAATTTTCTCATTAGTAGCTGTTCCAAAACTTCAGTTTTGGAAGCCAAGCTTCGCTTAGCAGTCTACCTTGAATTTGGCGGAAAAAACGGGCTTTGACCGGTTTTTTCAAGAGCCTGTTCCGAACTCAACCGGGTTTTGGAATAAGCTCATTATAACAAAAATTATCCGTTTTTTAATCTTCTGTTAATGGCTTTTATGCTGTACCGCAGGTATTTTCCTCTCCATGATGAAACGGCGGCTGTTGTTTTTTATTTTAGTTCTTGGCGTTCTGGTCCGGGTAAGTTCCCAGGATTCGCCGGTGGAACAATCCCTGGATGTTGACGGGGCGGTACGGATCGCGCTGGATAATAACCTTGGCCTCCAAATAAGCGCCCTGGAACTGGGTGGAAAGGAGCGGGCCGCCGCCCGTTCCTGGAACGGTTTGATTCCATCGTTAAGCGCCTCCGCGCTGCTAAGCCACCCCACATCCCTTACCGGCGCGGTTCCGGCGGATGTCTGGACGCCGGGCTTTCAGGCGTCGGCAAGCCTTACCCTGTCCGCCGCACTACTTGATAACATCAAAAAAGCCCGGACCGCCTACGAGGCGGGGACCCTCAGCTTTGAGCAGGCCCGGCAGGAACTGGAGTTACAGGTACGAAAATTGTTTTACCAGCTTATCCTTCTGGACGCCAATAGAAGTCTGGCCGCCAGGAGCCTTGAGAGCGCCCAGGCCCGGTATGAGCAAAGCGCCGCCCTTGCCCGCGCCGGTCAGGCTTCTCATCTGGATGAACTTTCGGCGCGGGTGGATATGGAAAACCAAAAGCCCGTGCTGCGGAACGCGGAAACCGCCTATGAAAACGCCGTTGACGCCTTCAAGACTCTGCTTGGAATTCCCGGGGAACAAACACTAACCCTGCGTGGAACGCTGGATTATGAGGGCGGCGTTGATGGAACCGCGCGAACCGCGCAGGCGGCGCAGTCCGAATCCCTTGAATCGGCGCTCTTGCTGAAATCTATAGAAACCCTGGAACTGCAACGGCGGGCGGCCCGGAACGAGGCGTATATACCGAGCCTCCGGCTTTCGTGGAATTCCGCCCCCCTCTACAGTAATGATGCGTGGAATGACAACACCGGATCGTTTTCGCTAAGTCTTGGAATAAGTATTGATACCTTCTTTCCCTGGTCAACGGCGAAGACCAAAATAGACGATCTGAATGATAGTATCAGTGCGGCCCGGATACAGCTCACCGAATCCCGGCAAAATCAGGAAAGCCGGATCGCCCAGTACCGGCGGACCATCGAAAAAAGCATGGAAACTATCGAGGCCCTAAAGCTCAATGTCGAGCTGGCCCGCACTACCTATGAGCTGTATGAGGATGCCTATCAAAAGGGGGCCGCGGATTATCAGCGGCTCCGGGACGCCGGGGACAGCCTCCTCCAGGCGCAAAACCGGGTGCAGCAGGAACAGTACAACCTTATCGCCGCGGCGCTGGATATGGAAAAGGA
>JAISDG010000170.1 GCA_031265015.1 Spirochaetaceae bacterium
GGCGCTGCCGGTTTCGCCGCCGAAGAGGACCGCTATTTTTTCCGGGGCCTTGTCAATCTCGCCGCAGCCCAGAAGCCCGTCCGCCTCGGGAAGGCTTTCCGCCAGTTCATTCCGGTACCGCTGGGCCAGGCAGCCGGAGAGGAGTATTTTTTTAGCCGGGGAGCCTGGTGCCCGCAGGGAGTCCGCCCCCTGTAAAGGAGGGTATACGGGATACCGGCTGCGCCAGGCAAGGACCGCGTTAATCGATTCCTGTTTGGCGGCCTCGATAAAGCCGCAGGAATTAACGATGATCAGGTCCGCCCTGTCGGGATCATCGCAGGCGGTCCAGCCCGCATCATTGAGCCGGGCCATCATAATTTCCGCGTCTACCTGATTTTTTGCGCAGCCGAAGGGATCAATAAAATAGTTCATGGCGGATCAGAATGGCGTATCCGGCAAAGCCGCCTATTCAAGGCGGTACTGGGTCAGCCGGTACCGGCCGTCATTATCCCTTAGCCAGCGCAGATCGATAACTACCACTTCTCCGGCGCTTCCTAAATCCAGGGTTACGTTCCTGCCCGCGCCGTTCAGTACTACCGTTGCCGCGGTGGCGTTGGAAATCCAGAGCCGTATGGTATTTTGAACAGGGACGTTGAGCCGCTCGCCCCGGGAAAAATACCGTTCCGTCCTTTCCCTGCGGTCAACCTCCCAGCGGAACAGGCAGTAGTTCTGGAATTGGACTTCCATGGTAAAGGGGTAGGTGTTGGTAGAACTGAAAATCACCGTACCCGCTCCGGACTGGGCTGCCGGAATTTCCGACAGAGCAGGATCCGGGGCGGTCGAAGGGTTCATCGTAAAACGGATCATCGCGCCCGCCTCGGGTGAATTTTTGTCATAATCCGAAAGCGTTACCCGGACATCGGCAATACCGTCGCCGTTCACATCCACATCGGTATCGCCGAAAAGATTCAGCGCCGTTTCTCCTCCGGGAACCGTCAGGGTAAGGGGATCGCCCATAGCCCGCAGTTCGGTTTTGAACCGCTCTTCTCCCAGGGGAACAAGAATTGTGTCTCCCCTATAAAAACGCCGTTCCAGAAAGGGGCCTTCCAGCAGGTATTCCATAGGACGCTGGGCTATATCGGTCCGGACCGGTTCCACGGGAATTCGGATAAACAAAAAATAAGCCCCAAGAGCGGCGGCGAATAAAAGCGGAAGGACGATAACCAGGGCCAGGAGGGGTTTGGGGAAAGTCCGGGGGGATCGTAAAAGCTGTTCCACCGGAATGGGCTGTTCCTGGATCTTGATGGCCCGGTAGAGCGAAAGGAGTTCGTCCACATCAAGGCCCAGGTAATCACCGTAGTTCCGCAAAAACCCAAGAAGATAGGGCTCGCCGGGAAATTTGGAAAAATCTTCGCTCTCCAGCGCTTCCAAGTAACGCTGGGCAATGTTTGTTTCCCTTCCTACATATTCATAAGAATACCCTTTGCCTTCCCGGGTTTTTCGAAGTTTGTCTCCTAGGGATTCCATTACAGCTCCGGCCTTTATTTAATCAGTACCCCGCAGGAGGAAATTGTTATACATATTGGAGGCCGGAGGGGATTCAAAAACAAAAAACCGCTCGGGAATGCCCGTATTCAGGCTGACACCGGAAAAATCAAACCGGACCGTAGTATCGGTAATCGTTCTGCCGGTAATGCGCCTGATAAGCTGGCTTTCGGGAGAAATGTCCAGGATAATTTCGGTAAAACCTTCGCCGGTGGAACGGCGGACAAGTTTAAGCTTAACGACCATTTCACCGGACCCGGGTTCTATGGGAACCGGGGAAGGGCCTACCACAAAAGCGGGAACATAATTTCGCATCAGGATGCTCAGTCCCCGGGCGGTAGCTATGTTGGCGCCCCCCTGGTTTGCCACCGCCTGGTTCAGGATGGCCCGTTCCCCGGGCAGAAAAATCATCAGACTTTCCCCGTTGTACAGGATCACCTGCTCCGCAGGGCTGGTAAAATCAATGCGGAGAAAATTCGGCATCATGGCGTAGACCGTACCGTACATCTGGGTGCCGCCGCTTTGGATACTCAGCCTGGCTACATAGGTACGGATATTACTGTACCGCGCGGAAACCTGTTCAAGATAACGTCCTGCGGTAAGGATTTCCTGCGCCCCGAGGGCAACAAAGCCGCCCGCGGCAAGCAAAAGCGCTAAAAAAAGACCCTTTTTCATGTATTTATCATAGCCGAAAAGCCTGTATCTGTGCAAGTGGCCGTGAACCGCAAAGGCCGGCGGATCTATAGACATTCTTGTAAAAGCCGGGCAATACTACCTATACGGACTTTCAGGATAGTTTTCGCGCATGAATACCATGAATAAAATCGATCCAAGCAATATAACGCCGCTGTACAAACAGCTGTACAATGTCCTTTTACAGGCCATCAAAGACGGAACCTTTCAACCCGGCGATAAAATACCCAGCGAAGATAAACTCCAGGAACAGTTCGGTATAAGCCGTGTTACCGTCCGTAACGCCCTGCAGCTGCTGGTTGATGACGAAGTCCTGCTCAGAATACACGGCAAAGGAACTTTTGTTGCCGATGGCGGTTTTTCGGAAAATCCCCTGTTTGGCGGCAGTTTTACCGATACCTGCCTGCGGCTGAATGTAAAACCCTCTACCCATATCATTCTCTGTACAGTCCAGCCTGCCCGGCTCAAGGCTTCGGTAAAACTGGGCCTGGATATGGGAGAGGAAATAATCCATATCCAGCGGCTGCGCCTGGTGGACGGCATTGCCTGTATTTTGGAACACGATTATTTTCCCCGGTCTTTTGGGTTTTTGCTAAAAGCGGAACTGGAAAACAAGTCTCTGTTCAGCCTCTTGAAAAAAAAGGGCTTCCGCCCGGATTATTTTGAGGATTACTATGAAATATGGTATGCTCCAAAGAAGGACGCCGCCCTGCTTAAATGTGATCCCGGCACAGCCCTGCTCCGGGTTGATCAGCTTATTTTTTCCGGCGGCCGGAAATTGTATTA
>JAISDG010000190.1 GCA_031265015.1 Spirochaetaceae bacterium
TGTTATTCGTGGTTACGGGGTCAGTTTCTGCCCCAGGACAAACAGCAACCGGTAGTTGTTCTTCCGAACTCCTACACTATACCGGATAACCGCATGTTTTTATCATAGCTCCGTGGTTATTTTGAATTCGGAATTCAACCACGGACCTCACGGACAGACACGGACCTGGTGTTTGAAATCCTTGGCTTTTGTCCGTGTTGGCCCGTGGTTATTGAAGCTTTTCCGGCCGGCCCGCTTCATTTTTTCGCTCAAGTAAGTTCCCGGTAAAGCCGATACTAAGTACATCGGAAGCACCATACGCTTTTCCCTCCGGGGAAACGGCTGCTGACTGATAAGACGGTGTGCAACGGCCCGGATACCCGGATCGTAACGTCCAGGCACATCGTCTTTTTTTATGCCCGAAACGCCGCCAGCTTGCTGACACGGCAGCTTCGATGACACGGCAGCTTGCTGACACGGCAGCTTCGATGACGCGGCAGCTTGCTGACACGGCGGCTTGCCGGCGCATCAGCTGTTATCCCTGCCGGTACCCCGCCAGAAAATGGCCCAGCCGCCCGATTGCCTCGGTCAGGGTTTCCTTGTCCGGCAGAAAGACGATGCGGAAATGATCCGGCCGGTCCCAGTTAAAGCCCGTACCCTGCACCAGGAGGAGGTGTTTTTCCCGGAGCAGGTCAATCACAAACCGTTCGTCATCGGTAACGGCAAAGCGTTTGGCATCCATCCGGGGAAAACAGTAAAGCGCCCCCTTGGGGGTGGTTACCGAAAGGCCCGGAATAGCGTTTACCAGACTTACCGCCGTGTCCCGCTGCTCCTTAAGCCTGCCGCCGGGGAGCAGAAAATCCCTGATGCTCTGGCGGCCCCCCAGGGCGGTCTGAATGCCGAACTGGGCGGGCATATTGGCGCAAAGCCGCATATTGGAAAGCATTTTAAGCCCCTCGATGTAGCCCGCCGCGCCCTTTTTGTTCCCCGAAAGGGTCATCCAGCCCGAACGGAGCCCCGGCGCCCGGTACGCCTTGGAGAGGCCGTCAAAACTGACGGTAAAAACCCCGGGGTCCACCGACGCCATGGGGATATACTCGCTGCCGTCGTAGGTGATCCGGCTGTAAATTTCGTCGGCATAGACAATCAAATCGTTTTCCCCGGCGATTTTGGCGATCCCCTCCAGGATTTCCCGGTCATATACCGCCCCGGTGGGATTGTTGGGGTTGATCACCACAATCGCCTTGGTCCTGTCGGTTACTTTGGAACGGATATCGTCCAGGTCGGGATTCCACTCCGACGCCTCGTCACAGCGGTAGTGGACCGCCTTGCCCCCGGAAAGGGTAACCGCCGCGGTCCACAGGGGATAGTCCGGCATGGGGACCAGTACCTGATCGCCGGAGTTAAGAAGCCCCTGCATGGAGATCATGATAAGTTCGCTGACCCCGTTGCCGATGTACACGTCGTCGATCCCCACGTCCATGATGCCCTTGGCATGGAGATCCAGGACGATGGATTTACGGGCCGCGAACAGGCCCTGGGAATCGCCGTAGCCCTGGGCGTTGTGCATGTTAAGGATGATGTCGTGGACGATGACGTCGGGGGTGGTAAAACCGAAGGGGGCGGTGTTGCCGATGTTAAGCTTGATCAGGCTAAAGCCCTCTTCTTCCAGCCGTTTCGCCTCTTCCAGCACCGGCCCCCGGATATCGTAACAGACATTGTCAAGCTTGGCGGATTTTACAAAGGTCCTCATAACCGCTCCTTAACGGCGGGGCCTCCGGGAACCCCCTTTTGGTTTTTAACGGCCGGAGTTTTAAAAAATTTACGCATAGACAAAGTCCCCGGCCTTTCCGGTATAGGAGGAAAGGATCGCCGCGTAGACTTCCGTTTCAAGCCGCTTGAGCTCCCTGTTCCAGTCGATCCGGCGTTTCAGGGTCTGCCGGACCCGTTCCTTCCCCTCCGCCGCGGTCTCCCGCAGTTCGGCGGAACGCCGGGGAAGGAACCTGGCCAGGTTATCGTCCAGGAAATAGGCGGAAAGTCCCGTCAGAATGCCGTCCCGGCCTTCCCGGGCCAGGACGGTAAAGGTATCCGCGGCGGCGGCAAAATTCCTGGCCAGGAGCAGGGAAAAACCGAAGTACCAGCGGATCCACTCACCCTGGGCTCCGGCTTTGTAGTTTTCCCTGCCGGGAAGACGGGAGGAAAAAAATTCCGCCGCCCCCAGGTGATCCTTGTTAAGGATCCGGGCGGCGCCGAAGATCAGGGCGCTGCCGTCAATCAGCCTGTTTTTGTTGATCCGCAGCTTTTTTTCCAGCTCCGTTACCGATCCGGCGTCGGAAAGGACCAGGTAGGTATTGGCCAGCAGCTTTACCAGCCGGGAAGTATACCGGCCGCGGCGGAAGACCTTCTCTTCCAGGAGCTGAACCAGAGCGGGCCAGTCCTCCTTTTCCAGGAAAAAGAAAATACGGCCGTTAACCGCAAAATAGATGTCCACCGCCGCCAGAATCACCAGAACCAGGGGAACCGCGTACCAGTTGGTTTTCCAGAAACTTACGGCCAGATCCTTTCCCAGCGCCGCGAAGGGAAGTACACAGACTACCGCCAGGAAAAAAAACAGAAAAACGTTAAAAAAAATGATAAAGACCCTGAATTTCAAAGAAAACCCTCCCCGGCTACGTGATTGCGCTTCTTTGTACTTTACGTCATAATAATAATTGGAAGGAACTTCGTCAATTTAGGCAGGATTATGAAAAATTTTTTGCTCAAAGATATTCCATCGGGGAGCTTTTTTTCGAAGCCGGTGTATCTTGACGAGCGCTTTATTCTTACCGCGCCGGAACTTAATTTTTCCCCGGAACTGCTCAAAATCCTTGGCGACTGGGAATTCCGGGAAGTCCGCAGCGAAGGGGAACCCAAAGAGGAATATTCCGGTACGGAAGAGGTGATCCGGGAAACGGAGGGCCGGGCGGAAAAAGCCCTGCTCAGCGACGGGGCGGAGATCCAGGACGCGGAAAAATTCTATAACGATTTTCTGAAATATGTGGAAAACCTCTTTGGCCAGATTACCGCCAAAAAGGATATTCATTTTAGCCAGGTTGCCCAGCGGGTAAAGGAACTCTGCGACATTACCCGGGAAAACCGCCGGTATATCCTGCGGGTCATGAAAAGCGATCTTGCCGGGCAGAATTATCTGGCATCCCATGCCCTGAAATCCACCATCATCGCGGTTATCATCGGTTCCTTTATCAAGCTGCCCAACCACCGGCTTATTGAACTGGGGGTCGCGGCGCTGCTCCATGAAATAGGGATGATCAAGCTCCCCCCCCAGACCTATTTAAGCAGCCGGCCCCTTTCGCCCCAGGAAAGAAAGCTTATCACCAGCCATCCTATTTTAAGCTTTAACCTGCTTAAAGGTTTTGATTTCCCCCTGGTAGTCAGCCTGGCCGCGCTGGAACACCATGAACGGGAAAACGGAAGCGGTTATCCCCAAAAGCTTACCGGTAACAAGATCAGCCTGTACGCCAAAATTATCGCCGTGGCCTGTTCTTACGAAGCCCTTACCAGCACCCGGCCCCATAAGGACGCCAAGGACGGCTATTCGGGGATGCTGGACCTCCTTAAAAACGAGGGCAAACAGTACGACGATACCGTCGTAAAGGCCCTGGTCTTTTCCCTGTCCATTTATCCCATCGGCCTTTACGTGCTCCTCTCCACCGGCAAAAAGGGCCAGGTTGTGGACGTTAACCCGGAAAACCCCAAATTCCCCATGGTCCAGGTCTTTGGCGAGCTGACCCCCGACGGCAAAAACAGAATTATCGAAACATCCCAGGACGGGGTATTTATTTCCCGGCCCCTGCGGAAAGAAGAAATTGTTTAATGGATGATCCGCTTCCCGCGCTGCTCCTGTTTGTTCTGGGCCTCGCCAGCGGTTTTTTTTCATTCGCCGGGACGGCGGTGGCCCAGGCCCGCAGGCCGAAACTCCGCCTGCGGGCAGACGGACGTACAAGCGCCCCCGTTTTAAAAATCCTGGAACAGCCGGAGCCCGCCGTTTTTTCGCTCAAGACCTGGAATCTGTTTATCCGCCTGGCCGCCGGAGCCGCGGCGGCGGGATTTTTTCCCGGTTCCGCCCTTCCGCTGGCGCTGGTGGCCCTGTTTTTCCTTGCCGTTTCCGAACTCCTTCCCCGGCTTATGGTCCGGCCGGACCCCGAAGGGGCGCTCCTGGCGGTTTTTCCCCTGCTGCGGCTCTGCGCCTTTCCCTGGAATTTCCTCTACCTGCTGGCCGGGCGGTTCTTTGAAAAAAAAACGGCCCTGGCCGGAGACGAGGAACTGCTGATGGCCCTGGAGGAAGGGGAAAAAACCGGCGTGGTGGAAAGCCGGGAACGGTCCATGGTGGAGGGGGTGCTTTATCTGGGGGACAGGCCGGTCAGCGCCTTCATGACCCACCGCTCCGACATTGAATGCCTGGACATAGAAGCGGACATTGGGGAAGTCCGGGAAAAAGCCCTGGCCTTCCGGAGCCAGGGCTTTTTCCCCGTGGTCCGCAGTACCCAGGACGACATAGCCGGAACGGTTTCGGTCCAGGACATATTTATCACCCTGGCCGGCGAATGGAAGGGCCTTTCCGCCATCATGAAAAAACCCCGGTTTATTCCGGAAACCCTCAGCGCCCTGAAGGCTTTCGAAGCCTTCAGGCGGGAAGACGAAAACTACCTGTGCGTCATGGACGAATACGGGGGCTTTGCCGGATCCCTGCGGGTCCGGGACTTAATCGAAGAGATCGTGGGTGAACTTACCGGTTCGCCCCCGGAGGACGCGGTGATCCGCCAGGCCGACGGCGCATGGCTGGCCGGCGGCAACGTGAGCATTGACGAGCTGGTAAAAACCCCCGGACTTGAAGAACTCGGCAAAGAACAGCCCCAGGACTACCATACCCTGGCGGGATTTATCCTGAAACTCGCGGGCGAAATCCCCCGGGCCGGCGCCAGCTTTCTCTGGAAGAATTTCCGGTTTACCGTGGTGGATCTGGACGGCAACCGGATCGACAAGGTGCTGATAAGCCCGGCGCGGTAACCGTACCGCCGTCAAATAAACCGCAGGAACCACGCGGCGGCGTACAGCAGGTAGATATGGGCGGGATAGAAAATATAGAAAAAATACTTTCCCCCGGGGCCCCGTTTCCCGTTATAGAGAAGTATGGGGATAACCGCAAAGGCCATGAGCCCCTGAACCCTCCCGGAACCATCCCTTAACATGTACCAGGAGAGAGCGGCGGCGGCGAGCACAAGGGCTGCCTGGGCAAGCCGGTATTTTCGCAGCAGGTAAAACAGCGCCCCCATAAAGACCAGCACAAAACCCCCTTCCACCGACAGGAGGCTGGGGATAAAGAGAAAGATCACCGCCGCCCGGCTGCCGCTTTGCATGACCAGGAGCATGGCCAGGCTGATAACCCCGGGGAGGAGCATCCCCCCCGCGGCGGACACCGCCAGGGCCGGGCGCTTTTCCGTGACCCCCCGGCGGAAGCGGTCAACCATCCACATGTAATAGACCGCCATAAACAGGGTCCCGAAAATGTTGTTGATCAGGGCTGTCTGTTCCATGGGCATCGCGGCGGACAAAACCATGTTCATCACCGCCATAAAAAGGAACCCTCCCAGGAATTGCAGCATGTACCGCTTCCTGCTGCGGGTATGGGAAAAACCTTCGGCGCAGAGAAACAGGAACATCGCCGCCACCGGCCGGCCGAACCAGCCCAGCCAGGCCGGCATCAGGCCGGGAAACATCTGGTGCAGATGATCCGCCGTCATCAGAATACAGCCGGCGATTTTAATGGCGGTCCCCGAAAGAAACTGCCCTCTAAAGGGGACGGATTGCGAAGCTTCCATACTCCAAGTATGGTGATCCCGCCCCCTTTCCGCAAACCTCCGGGGGAAGAAACGCCGGACCCGTTCCCGGACCGCACCGGAGGCGTTTTTGGAACGTCCGGGATCATTTTTGCGGCCGGAGGCATCCGCCCTTCGGACATCCGGGCGTTGGATTCGAAGCCCTTTCGTGGTATACTTGGAAATATGCGTAGAGGCTGTATGTTTTTTGCGTCGGTCCTCCTGGGGGTTTTCCTTGCCCAAAGCGCCGGAGCCCAGGAAGAACCTTTCCCCGCCGCGGAGCCTGTTCCTGCGGATGAAGAAAATTACGGCGACTGGCCGGATGACGACCGGCCCTACCGGCGGAAGCCCCTTATCCCCAACGACAATCTTATTTTTGGCCAGCCCGAATTCCTTGACATCGACATGGGACTGGACGCCGGTTTTGAGCGGGGTTTCTGGATAGGGGCGGGGTTAAAGCTCAATTATACCGGCGGCCCCTTTACCGTTACCGCCGATCTGGTATTTAAAAACGATCAGAAGTACGCCCCCGCGGCGGTGATGCTCCCCTCGGGTAATCTGGGGGGCTTTTACTTTCTGCTCAACGAAGGGGGCGTTACCTACAGTAAAGACTTTTTCTACCTCCGGGGGGGACGTTTTAAAAACTATGACGAAGTGGATTCCCCCTATTCCCTCTTTTTAAATTCCTCCGGCATCTCCGCCAATACCCTTAAGCTGCGGCTGGAATCGGATCATTTTATCTACCAGACCCAGTGGATAGAACTGAACCGGGACAGCGGCGTTTCTTCCCCCGCGTGGAATGAATACCGGCGGCGGAGCAATCACCTGAATCCTTCTTCGACGGGCTATGACGCCGCGGACCCGTCCACCCAATCGGATACGACGAACCTTTCCGGCTACGGCTTTCCCGACCGGGGGGTAAACTATAAAATATACGGCATCAAAATAAACGACTGGCGCGCCGGTTTCCTTGACGCCGCGGTGTATACGGGCAGGCCCTTTGATTTGGAATACTTTCTTAACCCCATACCCCAGTATTTTATCCAGTACTTCAAGGCTAC
>JAISDG010000044.1 GCA_031265015.1 Spirochaetaceae bacterium
GGTAACCGCTCCCGATTCGGCGCTGGTGATGAACAGCGATTCCCTTCCCATCTGCGAGGCCATGCTCAAGGAAGGCGGTCTTCTGGTGGTTAATTCCACGCTGGTAAAAGAAAGCCCCACGCGCGGCGGCATCAAAACCGTCACGGTCGAAGCTACCGCCCTGGCCGGGGAAATCGGTAATGCGCGCTTTGCCAACATGGTCGCTCTGGGAGCAATGGCAAAATTAACCGGCGCCCTCGCCCTAACCGAGGTGGAAGAAATACTGAAAAAGTTTTTCCCGGCCGACAAGCACCGGTTCATTCCGATGAACGTGAAAGCGATTCGGGCGGGCTTCGAAGCCGTATAAACTGCGGTGGACTTTTCCGAAGCCCACGCCCGGTCGCAGGCGCCGGTAAACATGCTCACCAGTTCGCATGCGGTTTTTGGGCGGGCTTCGAGGCTGTATAGGCTGCGGTTTCTTGGCGGGCTTCGAGGCCGTATAGGCAGGACTAAAAATAACTGCGGGCGCCCATGACCCTGGCTTTGTAGTAGTTTTCGTTCAGGTTGGAAATAATCACCCCGGTTTTGGAACCCTGGGAGGCGGCATGGGCAAAGGTGATACCCGCCGGTCCGTTTTCCAGAACGATTCCCGCGTGGCTGGCCCCGGCCCTGACGGTGGTAAAAACCAGCACATCCCCGGGCTTTACCTGGGCCAGCGGAACTTTTTTGCCGTTGTTCCAGATAGCCACGGTGGAACGGGATACATCCATCCCCGCCGCTTCCCGGTACACAAAGTATATAAAGCCCGAGCAGTCAAAACCTTCGGGAGTAATACCGGCGGTCTTATAGGGAACCCCCAGATATTCCTGGGCTACTTCGGTAATACGCCGGCGCAGAATGGTTTCGATGTCCAGTTCCGGCCCCTCCGGGGCCGAAGCGGCCGCCAGGGATGTGCCGGGAATATCCTCTTTTGGCGCTTCCTGGGCCCAAACCAGGGAAAAGAAAAGAAAACAGGAAAAAAACCAGGCTGCTTTTTTCATAGCTACTTATTATTATCGGTATTTTAACCTGCCTCTGCAAATTTTTCCACTATAGTTTTCCGGAGCGGTGACTCACCGGCACAGCCTGTTCCCGGGTCTCGACTTTTTTCTCCAAAAGTACTATGCTGGTACAATGCCCGATACCGCCGATACTCCCTCGCAGACCGGAAAAACCATCTCCGTTCCGATAGAAGACGAAGTTAAAAACGATTACCTTACCTACGCCATGTCCGTTATCGTAGCCCGGGCCCTGCCGGATGTACGGGACGGCCTTAAGCCGGTGCACCGGCGGCTCCTCTATTCCATGGACGATCTGGGGCTGCGGCCCAACACGGCGACCAAAAAAAGCGCCCGTATCGTCGGCGATACCATGGGTAAGTACCACCCCCACGGCGACCTGGCCCTGTACGATGCCTTGGTCCGTATGGCCCAGGACTTTTCGCTCCGCTATCCCCTTGTTCATGGCCAGGGGAATTTCGGCTCCATGGACGGGGACCCGGCGGCGGCCATGCGTTACACCGAGGCAAAGCTTTCCAGGATCGGGGACGAGATGCTTGCCGATCTGAAAAAAGAGACGGTGGACTTTGCCCCCAACTTTGACGAATCCCTTTCCGAACCGGTGGTACTCCCCGCGGCGGCGCCGAATCTTCTGGTAAATGGTTCCAGCGGCATTGCCGTAGGCATGGCCACCAACATGGCTCCTCACAATTTAACGGAAGTCTGCGGCGCGGTCTGCGCGTATATTGATGATTCCGGTATTTCGATAGACGCCCTGGCAGGCTATGTCCGGGGGCCGGATTTTCCCACCGGGGGAATTATCTTTGGCCGTCAGGGAATCCGGGACGCCTACAGAACAGGCCGGGGACGTATCCTGGTCCGGGGCAGGTTTGCCCTGGAAACCGGCAAGGGCGGCAAGGAACTTCTCGTCTTTAATGAAATTCCCTACGGGGTGAATAAAAAACTGCTGCTGGAACGGATGGGCGTTCTTGTCAAGGAAAAGGTAATCGACGGCATTGCCGGCTTTAACGACGAGTCGGACCGGGACGGGCTCCGCATTGTTATTGAACTTAAGCGGGGGGCAATCATTAAGGTGGTGCTGAACCAGCTTTTTTCCAACACCACCCTGCAGACAACCTTTGGGATCATCAACCTGGCGCTGGTCAACGGCAGGCCCCAATGCCTTAATTTGAAAGAGCTGATCCGTTACTTTGTGGAACACCGGGTGGATGTGGTAACCCGCCGGACAAAGTACGAACTTCGCAAGGCGGAAGAACGGGCCCACATTCTGGAAGGATTGGTTATCGCCCTGGCGAATATTGACGAAGTGGTGGCGATCATCAAAGCCAGCCGGGATATTGGCGCGGCCAAGGCAAAACTGCAGGAACGTTTTGGGCTTTCGGAAATCCAGGCCCAGGCCATTGTGGACATGCGCCTGGGCCGGCTTACCAGCCTGGAAATTGAAAAGATAGAACAGGAACTGGCGGAACTGAAGGTTCAAATCGCTTACTACAAATCGCTTTTGGAGGATCCGCAAAAACTCCTGGGGGTGATCAAGGACGAAATCAGGATCATCGCCGAAAAGTATGGCGACAGCCGCCGTACCGAAATTGTGGACGGCGAAATAGAGAATATCAATATCGAGGATCTGATCAAAAAAGAAGAAATGATGATCCTTATCTCCAACCTGGGTTATGTAAAGCGGGTACCCGTGTCGTCGTACCGGAACCAGGGCCGGGGCGGTAAGGGCATGCAGAGCGCCAGGCTGACGGAAGATGATTTTATTGAGCAGATCTTCGTGGCTTCCACCCATGAATATATCGTGTTTATCACCAGCGCCGGCAAGGCTTACTGGATGAAGGTTCACGAACTGCCCGAAGGAAGCCGTACTTCCAAGGGAACCCATATCAAGACCCTCCTGACCGTTTCGCCTAACGAAGAAATTACCGCCGTTGTTTCCCTTAAGGATTTTTCCGACAGCCAGTTTTTATTCATGGGCACCGCCCGGGGAGTGGTAAAAAAAGTAACCACCAGCGAATTCAGCAACGCCAAAACCAGGGGGATTATCGCCATCAGGCTGGATGAAAGCGACAGGCTGGTCAGCGCCCTTTTAACCGGCGGCGGCGACGAAGTGGTTCTTATTTCCAGAAAAGGCCAGGCCCTGCGGACCGGCGAAGATCAGATCCGGCCCATGGGCCGTTCGTCCAGGGGCGTTACGGGAATCAAGCTGAAAAGCGACGATGAACTTGCCGGGGTACTGCGGGTAGACAAAGCTTCCTCCGCGGATGCCGCGGAGCGGATGCTGATCGTTTCTGAATACGGTTACGGCAAACGGGTGGATTTTACCGGGTTCAGCGCCCACAGCCGGGGTACCGGCGGACAGAAGATCTATACCGTTACCGATAAAACCGGCGAAATCGTGGGCTGCGTGAATGTACTGGATAACGAAGAGATCATGTGCATTACCAGTCAGGGCAAAACCCTCAAGCTTAAGGTAAAAAGTGTCCGGGTTATGGGCCGCAGCGCCCAGGGAGTGAAGATCCTCAGTATTGATAAACCGGACTTTGTAATCGGGGTGGACCGGATAGTCAGGGAAGATAACGACGGCAGCCAGGTTCCGGTAACCCCGGAACTTGGTTTTGATGAGCCGGACGCCGGACCGGAAAATAACGGCCCGGCGGAAAACGGGTAAGCGTAAACCCGCCTTGCGGCACATAAAATGTCCCCGCCGGTAAAGCGGGGACATTTTTTTCAGAAAAGGCCGGCGATAAAACAGACGGCAATACTGACTACAATGATAGTCAGCAGTATGGTGGTGGTTTTGATTTTTTTGCCCAACAGGAAGTACACCAGAAGGAAAAGCGCCAGCGGCACCATGTTGGGCAGTATCTGGTTGATGTAGTTCATCAAGGGTTCGGCAAAATCGCCGGAGCCTATCATAATGGGCAGTTCAAACCAAATAAAATTCGGCGAAACCATACCGCCGATCACCATAAGGCCGATAATTGCCGCCCCGGTGGAGATCTTCTCCATGACATCCGTTTTTCCCGCCCTGGAGATAAAACTGGTCCCGAAGGCGTATCCTTTTTTCAGGCAGAACCACCGTATAAGCATGCCGGGAATGTTGTAGAGCAGGAGGAAAAGTATCGGCCCCAGGATGCTGCCCGCCATGGAAAAGCCTATGGCAATACCCGTTACAATGATACGCAGTGTCCCGGGAATAAGGGAGTCGCCGATGCCCGCCAGGGGGCCCATGAGCGACGTTTTTACCGCGTTGATGGAGTCGTCGTCAAAATCCCGGTTGTTGGCGTTTTCTTCTTCCAGCGCGGCGTTTATTCCCATGACCAGCGTTGAAACCTGGGGCGTAACCGCCATAAATTCAAGGCCCCGCTTGAGGGCTTTCTGTTTCTTTTCCGGATTATCCTCGTGGAGTTTGTCCGCGACGGGCGTTAACGCGTAGGAATAACCAAGATTTTGCTGCCGTTCAAAATTCCACGATATATCAAGCTGGCAGCTCCGCCAGAATATCTGCCGTAATTCCTTTTTGGTAAGTTTTTTAGAATTCGTTTCCATCGTTTGCCTCCTTTTGCGCGATCCGGTTTGTATTCAAGGTCCACAAGGTCACAATGATTGCCGCAATGCCGGTAATGCCGATTATGGACATTTCAAAATAAGCGGCTAAAATGAAACCCAAAAACAGAAAGGCGGCAAGCTTTTTGGTCAGAATCATCCGGGCTATCAAAGCCAAACCTATGGCGGGAATAATGCTCATCGCGTAATCCAGTCCGCTGGTGATAAAGGGCGGTATGTTTTCAACAACCCGTTCTATTACCGGCTGACCCAGGTAAAAGGCCAGCGCAACAAAAAACGCCAGGGGAACTGTTTGTACGAGATTTGCGGCATGATGCATCATGTCTACGCCCCTGCTGTTTCCCTGTTTCGCACAGGCGTCGGCTTTTGCGCTCAGCAGGGGAATAATGGTCATCATCATAAAATTCCACAGGGTGATCATCAGCATGGATACCGGGACCGCCAGTAGAACCGCCGCCGCGGGCTCCGCCTTTGTGGTGATAACGTAGGCTGTGCCAAGAATCGAGCCCGACGTCATGTCAGGGGGATTACTTGCTCCGATTGCCATGGCCCCAAGCCAGACAAGTTCCAGCGTGGCGCCCGTCATGATTCCCGTTTTTAGGTCTCCCAATACAAGTCCAACCAGCATCCCTATGACCAAAGGACGATTCAAGCCGGAACTCGCGAAGAACGAGGAAAGGTATCCTATGACGGCAACCACAAAAATCAAAACTGCCTGAACAAACAGATTGTCCATTTCATTCCTCCTTAAATAAGGTTAGTTATATTTTGAGATACCTCGTTGGGTATCATTTGCACATTGAATTCTATTCCCTTTTCGATCATGGCCTTAAGATTAACGCAGTCATCATCTGAGACAAACAGCGCTTTTGAAATTTGCCTGCGGCCCTCCGCGGATTTTGTACCGCCCAGGTTGACAGTCCGGATGGCCGTTACTTTTTCCGTAAGACGCCGGACATCCTCAATACTTTCCAAAAGGATCATCAGGGAGTATTTGTCCGTTATTCCGCTCAGGAGCGCCTGTGCGGAATCGTCAATGGTTTTAATTACCAGTTTGATTCCCGCGGGCTTTGACAGTCTGAGGGCGCTCATCCGCAGTTCGTCCCGGGCGACCTCGTCGTTGGCGATAAGAATACAATCGGTTCCCAGATATTTTGTCCAGCTAAAAGCAACCTGGCCGTGCAATAAACGGTGATCCACCCGTACCAGTTTAATCATCATTCCGCTCCCGGATTTTTCTAACGGCATCCATGAATCCGGCGATATTGCCGGCATCCAGTTCCTCTTTTGCGGTATGATTGCGTTTGAAGTAACTGCCGGTTATACAGGCATCGCAGATGGCAAGCTGCCGTTCAATATTGCCGGCGGTAACGCCCGCCGCCACAACCAGGGGAAAAGTCCCCAAAATATCACGGAAGGATTGAATCTTGGCAAAATCCGTTTCCTGGCCTGTATAATCACCGGTAACGGCGATGGCATCACAGCGTTCCGCGCCGAGCCGCAGATCTTCTTCCAGCGATCTGCCGGACAAATAAGGCTGATACTTGAAACGAACGCCGCCGATAAGCAACGCGCCGCATGATTCACGGCCGCGGCGCAGAAATTCCGCCAGTTTTCCGTCTTGTTCCGGCGGCACGTGGCCGCAGACCGAATCAATCTGCATAAAAGCGCAGGCATAGTCCCGGGCAAGTTTAAAATTAAGTTCGTCATCGTCCAGCAGATTGATACCGTAAATCATATCCCCGTGGTTTTTGGCCACATAGTCAAGGACCATTTCCGTCTGCTGGGGGCTGCAAAAATAGTTTTCCACCAGGACCCCGTCTATCCCTCCGCTTTGGTAGAGTTCCAGTTCCTGCTTTGCGATATCCAGTATGCGCCTGTCGTCCTCTCCCCTGCCGTGCATCATGCCGATAACCGGTTTTTTTACGGGAAACAGTTCCAAAAACGCCTTTTTACCGGTTTTCGCTGTTTTCTCTGTTTTATCCATGTGGTTCTAACCAACCTCCTGTTAAAAGTCTTCGGATTCGGCTTTACCGGAATCAGTAAAACGCAAAACCCGCAGACATTCCCGGTTATTGGCGGCCAGGGTCTCCATATCTTCAGGGCTCAGCGGATCCTTGTAATCGGACATAACTTCAATGAGCAGGCGCAGATTAAAATCAGTAAAGAGTTTTACATTGGGAAAACGGGTAAGGGGATACAGGGCGTTACAGATGCTGGCGCCAAAGAGGTCGGCCATGATGACATACTCCCTGTCCGGTTCCCGGATAAGTTCCGCCTCCAGTTTCCGGGCAAAAGCGGTGGGAGTTTCCCCCAGGGACATGCAAAAAACTTCCACTTCGCAGTCGGGTTCACCGCTTATAAGAGTTGCAGCGTTCACCGCTCCCTGGGCAAATCCGCCATGGGAAGCGATAATCAGTTTGCGCTTTTCCATAATTAATACATTATAAGACGTATTATATATTATGTCAAGGAAAATTTTTACTATTTTATCAACGACCAATAGAAATGTCAGGTTGGATAGCTTGGACAGATTCTATATACAAACGAAACACTTTTATCTACAGTATAAGGAATGAAAGCCTTGTTCGTGGTCCTGCTGTTTGCCTGTTTCCGCGTTATCCCCGCGGGGACGGCGGAACTGCGTTATTTTGTCAGCCCCCGGGGCCGGGACAGCAATAACGGCCTTTCCGAAACGTCGCCCTTTAAAACCCTGGCCCGGGCCGTCAAAGCCGCATCGGCCGCGGAAAACGCCCCGCCGGCGGAAGAAGACGATTCCCTTATACGGACCATCATCATCCTGGGGGCGCTGGAGGGGAAAGGCGAGCCGCTTATCGACGAGGCAAGTGTTTTTTGCATCCAGGATTCGGGACCGGCGGAAATCACCATCCGGGGCAGAAACGGGGCGAAACTTCTGGGATCGGGCCGCGATTTTGTCTTAACCGGCTCTCCGCCTGAACTACAAACCGCGGACGAAAAACCGCTGGAGCTGGATTCCGGGGATTACAGAAAAGGAAAGCGGGTTATATCGGTACTAGGCAATTCCCGGATCCGCTTTGCGGACATTGAAATTTCCCGGGGCATTACCGAAAACTACGGCGGCGGCCTTCTTGTTGCAGGCGGAGCCTCGGTAATTATGGAAAGCGGCGTTATCCGGAGCAATGCCTCTACCTGGGGCGGCGGTGTTTTTGTAATAGACTACGGATCGTTTATCCTGCGGGGCGGATCGATCAGCGGCAACACCGCCTCTATCGGAGGGGGCGCGGCGTTCCTCCGGGGAATATGCCTTATGGACGAAGGGGACATCACCGGCAATGCCGGAGTCCATGGCGGCGGTTTATGGGCGGGTTATGGAAGCGCCGCCGTTTTTACCGGCGGAGAAATCGCCGGCAACGAGGCTTCCGATTACGGTGGGGGCATCGTCGTGTACGAGGCTTCGTTAACCCTGGCCGGAAACAGCCTGGTACGAAACAACAAAGCGCCCAGGGGCGGGGGACTGTTTATCCTCCACAAGGGATTCCTGCCGGGACAGGGCGTTACCATGAATGGCGGCGTTATAGAAGACAACGAAACCGGCGCTTACAACGGGGGCGGATCCTATAACGGCGGCGGCGGCCTGTACAGCGACGGCGTTTTTGCCATGCATGGCGGCGTCATCAGGCGAAACAGGGCTTTAGGCGACTATTATGCGGGTTATGGCGGAGGGATCTTTATAGGCCGGGGAAAAAGTTTTTTCTTTTCCGGCGGGAGCATCGAAGAAAATTACGCGGAACAGGATGGCGGCGGCATTTACGCGGATGAAAAAAGCGAGATGCTTGCCGTTAAGCGGACTTATACAGCCGGGATTGTAAAAAACCGCGCCGCCTTCGGCGGGGGAATCTACATCCGGCGGGCCTTGCTTATTCTGCAAGAGGGAAGCATCGCGGAAAACAGGGCCGGGTATGCGGGGGGCGGCGTTTATGTTGACGGCGGAACCCTTGAAATGCGCGGCGGCGAAATCAGCGGCAATGTAGTAGAAGGAGCCCGGGTCATGACCGATCGGGGCGAAGTTCGCCACGGCGGTAGACAAGGGGGCGGCGTTGCGCTGGGCCGAAGGGGCGTTTTCCGGCTTTACGGAGGAACCCTTAAAGGCAATGTCGCGGGACTTGGAGACGCGGTGATGGCAGGCTCCGGCGGCGTTTTTGAAATGTCCGGCGGCGAAATCCGGGACAGTGAAAAACAGCCGGTCGTTGTGGATCCGGAAGGCCGCTTTGAACAAACCGGCGGTTCCATAGAGGGCGATGTAATCCGTCCGGTAAACAAATGGTGAACCGGGCCTTTCACAAAGCGGTGGAGCGTTACCGCTCGCTGGTAGACGAAATCGCCGCCCTGCCGGAACTGGCCCCGCTGGTCCAGAAGCTGGTGGACCGGCGGGAGGGTCCTTCCTATACGGTGGATACCGCCGTGGTGTTTAACCGGGATCTGGACGAACTTTCCCCCGGTTCCATAAAAATGATCCTGGTGGCGGATAACCCCGGCCGCCGGGAACAGGCTGCGGAAAACCGCCGTTACCTGGTGGGCCCTTCGGGCAAAATCGCCGAAAAATTTTTCCGGGACCGGCCGGAACTGGGCATTGACTTCCGCAAGAATGTGCTGATCCTTAACAAAACCCCCATCCATACGCCCCGGACCGCGGAACTAAAGGATCTGTGCGGCATGGGCAAAACACTTGCCGCGGTGGTCGCCTCTTCCCAGCGGGTGATGGCGGAACTGCTGGGGGAATTTTATTCCGCCCTGGCGGAACCGGCGCGCCCGGGCGCCAAAAACTCGGACGTCCCCCCAAAGGCCCCTTTCCCGGTATGGATAATCGGCTATTCGGAAATGAAGAAGGGCGGCATCTTCGAGGTGTATACCAATACCCTTATATCCCTCTGCGCTTCCAGTCCCGGACTAAAGGCATCGCTGTACTTTTACCGCCACTTTTCCATGAATTCCTTTACCACCGATCTAAAGCAGCAGGCCCGGCCCGGCGAAAGCGCGGAGGAAAGCCTTGAGCGCATCGGAACCGCGTACCGGGAACGGGTTTTGGGGTAACAGCTTAGACATAATGGTATGTTGTCGATCCATGACAAGGATAGGTACTGGCGGTCTTATCAGCTATTGATGAGTGGGTTTCGTTTGCCGGTTTCCCAGGCTTGATACAAGCACCGCGGAGATAATAATAACGCCGCCGAAAATGGAAAAAAGCGCGGGCCGTTCGCCTACCGCAAGGAACACCCATACCGGGTTAAGAACCGGTTCCGCGGTTGCGGTTAACATGGCCTGGACAGCGGGAAGCCGTTTTATCCCGTAGGAAAAAAGGAGCGAAGCAACGCCTATCTGAATCAGCCCCAAAAAGAGAATGGCGGTGACGCTTTCCGCGCTGAAACGGGGCGGATAAACAAACGC
>JAISDG010000046.1 GCA_031265015.1 Spirochaetaceae bacterium
GGTAACCGCTCCCGATTCGGCGCTGGTGATGAACAGCGATTCCCTTCCCATCTGCGAGGCCATGCTCAAGGAAGGCGGTCTTCTGGTGGTTAATTCCACGCTGGTAAAAGAAAGCCCCAAGCGCGGCGGCATCAAAACCGTCACGGTCGAAGCCACCGCCCTGGCCGGGGAAATCGGCAACGCGCGCTTCGCCAACATGGTCGCTCTGGGAGCGATGGCAAAGTTAACCGGCGCCCTCGCCTTAACCGAGGTGGAAGAAATACTGAAAAAGTTTTTCCCCGTCGACAAGCACCGGTTCATTCCGATGAACGTCAAAGCGATCCGGGCGGGCTTCGAGGCTGTATAAGGCTGCGGCGGAAGCGGCGACAGTTTTGCGGGCCCAAAAGAAAAACCGCCTGGTTAGGCGGCTTTTCTTTTTAGCGAGGACAGGACTCGAACCTGTGACCTCCGGGTTATGAGCCCGATGAGCTACCAACTGCTCTACCCTGCGTTATTTTATACAATATATTTAGTTTATGGAAAAATGTCAAGGGCGCGTTGGCGCATTGACCCCCCGGGTCCTTTTTGTGTATACTAATCTTGTTTCAAACCCTATGGGGTTGAAACAGGCTTTCCGGGTATGATCCCAGTGGACCCGCCGGTATGCTCCGCCCGGTAAAGAACGGACGAAGTTTCCTTTTGGAATTTCCGGCGGTTTCCTAAAAATAGAGGAGTTGGTCTCATGAAGCGGACGTATCAGCCCAGTAAAGTTAAGCGGAACCGCAAATTTGGCTTTCGGGCAAGGATGAAAACGAAGGGGGGGCGGCTTGTGTTAAAACGCCGCCGGGCCAAGGGACGGTACAAGCTTACCGTTGCAGACGAGAAAAAGCCCTATTGATGAACCATTCCTGAATCCCCCGGTAACGGGGCGTTTCAGGCGGCGGGAACATCTTAAAAAACGGACAGAAATAACCAGGGTGTTTAAAAAGGGAAGGGTTGTTGGCTGTCCCGGCGTCAGGCTGTTTTTCCTGAAGAACGCATTGCCCTATAACCGGCTGGTAATTACCTTTACACGGAAATTCGGGAATGCGGTGCAGCGGAACCGGGCGCGGCGGCTGGGCCGGGAGGCTTACCGTTCAATAAGGGAAAAGCTAAAAACCGGTTACGATTTAGTTATAGTAGTCTATCCCAGGAACGATCCGGAAGGAATCAAACCTGGGCTGGCCGGGACGCGGGAACAGCTTAAAACCCTTTTTACCAGGACCGGCATACTATGATACTAAAGAAAACTGTTTTATGTTTAATCCGGGTGTATCAGAAAATGTTTTCGCCCTATCTTCGTCCAAGCTGCCGTTATTATCCCAGCTGTTCCGCCTATGCGTACCAGGCGGTCCAGAAATACGGAGCGGTAAGGGGTTCTTTTTTAGCCATTAAACGGATTCTGCGCTGTCATCCCTTTCATAAGGGCGGCTATGATCCGGTACTTTAAGAGACAGGATTGCCCATGGAAAAACACACAATATTAGCGATTGTTCTTAGCAGCCTGGTTATGGTTGTCTGGCTGGTGGTTCAGCCCAAGCTGTTCCCCCCGGAACAGGCCCAGGAAACCGAACAGGCTTCCGGTACTGCCCCGGCGTCCGGAACCCCCGTTCCGGCGGTATCCGCGGTCCAACCCGCGGATGACGACAGATCGGCGGATGAAGCCGCGGCCGGCGAATTGGCCGCGTCAATGGTCCCGGCCGGGGCAGACACGTCCGCCGCGGCGCCGGACGCCGGGGCGGATGCATCCGGCGCGGTAGCCGGCGGCGGCGAAACCGCCGGTTCCGCCGCTCCGGCCATTGCGGAAGAGCGGGTCATTATCGAAACGGAGCTGGTCCGGGCGGTGCTGACCAACCAGGGGGGGGATATGATCTCCTACCGGCTCAAGAAGCACAGTGACAAGGGCGAAATGGTAGAAATGATTCTTTCCGCCGGGGACACGGAATCCCACGCCTTTACCCTGGCTTTTGGGGGGCTGGACGCCCGGCCGGTGGACTCGCTTTTCCGGGTTTCCCGGCCTTCCCCCCTTTCGGTGGAATTTGCCCGGGACTTTTCCGTCACCGGTTATCCGGGAACCGTTACCCTGATCAAGCGGTACGATTTTGAAACCGACGAATACCTGTTCCGGCTGACCGTTTCGCTGGACAGTACTTCCGCGATTCCCCTGAACGTTAATAACGCCGCCTATACACTGGCCTTCGGCCCCCAAATCGGACCGGGTTTTCAAAAGCTGGATCAGCGGTATGAATACCGTCACTACTACACCATGGTCAACGGAAAACGAAAAACGGAAAAAGTAGGGGAAGGAAATCCCGCAATCATCGGCGCCCGGGTAACCTGGGCGGCTATCGCCGGAAAATACTTTACCGTTATCGCGGTGCCCGACAATACCCTGTATGAGGTAGCCTTTTCCGCCAAACCCGAACCGGGGCTGGCCGCCGCTTCCCGGCTTTACATGGTTCGTCCGGCCCTGGACACTGCCAGAACCAACGATGTGTTTCACTTTTATCTGGGCCCCAAAAACCAGGAAAATCTGGGGCGCTACGATACGGGAGACAATAAGTTTAAGCTTCGGGAATTGAATTTTACCAAAGCGGCCAGTACCAGCGGCATCCTAAGCCCCCTGGAATCGCTGCTGAAACTGCTTTTACAGTTTTTTTACAACCTTATCCCCAACTATGGGGTTGCGATTATCCTTTTGACCCTGCTGGTCAAGATCCTCCTGTTCCCGCTGACCAAAAAAAGTTCCGAGGCAAGCATTAAAATGCAGGCCCTGGCGCCGAAAATCAAGGAACTCCAGGAAAAATACCGGGAGAATCCCGCCAAGCTTAACGCCGAAATGGGGGCCCTGTATAAACGGGAAGGCCACAATCCCATGTCGGGCTGTTTACCCCTGTTAATCCAGATGCCCATACTGTTTGCCATGTACAATCTGTTTAACACCCATTTTGATCTGCGGGGCGCCATGTTTTTGCCGGGCTGGATTCCGGATCTGTCCCTGCCCGAATCCGTTTACAATTTTCAGACTCCCCTGCCGCTTCTGGGCTGGGAGAGCATCCGGCTGCTGCCGTTTATTTATGTCGGTTCCCAGATGCTGTACGGGCTGGCTACCAGAACCCCGGAACAGCAGGGCAATCCTTCCATGAAAATGATGATGTACGTCATGCCGGTTATGTTTTTCTTTATCCTCTACAACGTTCCTTCCGGCCTCCTGGTATTCTGGATCATGTCCAATGTTTTTACCCTTATTCAGCAGATAATCCTGAACAAGTACCTGGCCGCTAAACGGCAGGCGGTGGCGGTGGATGAAGGGCCGCCGCCGGTTATTGCCCCCCCCAGGCGAAAAAAACGACGCCAGCGTTAAGGAACATGAACACGGCGTGTTCATGCGGTTGAATGTAAGCGGCGGCGTCAGCGCCGCGCTTTAAATAGGAGTGTCCTATGGTATATGAATTTGAAGGCCGCACCGAAAAAGAGGCCATTGATCGGGCCGCGGCGGAGCTGGGAATTGAAAAAGACGAATTCGACGTCGAAATTCTGGAAACCCAGCGTTCCGGTTTGTTTAAGAAAGGGTATGTTAAAATTCAAGTACATACCGAAGCGGTCCAGGCCCCGCCGGAACGTACCGAAGGAACGGCCCGGCGTCCCCGCGAGACCCAGCGCGGCGGGGTCCGGTCCGGCGGCCCTGCCGGCGGAGTGGAAGACTTTGAACAGGCGATGGTTTCCTTTGTGGAAGAGCTTATCGAGCGCATGGGGTACGGAGGAACCGTTTCGGTTCTATACCGGGAAGAACGCAAGCTGGGACTGAAAATCGAATCGGAATATTCTTCCATATTGATCGGAAAAAAGGGTAAAAACCTTGACGCCCTCCAGCTTCTGGTTAATATTTATGCTGGAAGGCAGGGCCGGGATGACATGCGGATCATCCTGGACAGTGAAAACTACCGTATCCGGCGGGAAGAATCCCTGGTCCGCCTGGCCTATACCGTGGCTGACCGGGTACGGGAAAACCGGGGCTCCATTCTGCTGGAGCCGATGAATCCCTTTGACCGCAGGCTTATTCATACTACGCTGAATGACATAAACGATGTTGAAACCAAAAGTGAGGGAGAGGGGTTATATAAGCAGGTTCGCGTGTATTACAAGGGATTACGAATCAACTAGCCGGGCCTTTTGGGAGGTTGTGTGAAGCGGTTTATCATAGTTATGGCGATCCTGTGCGGGGTACAGACGCTTTGGGGGCAGTCTCCCCTGGTTAATTTGGCCGGTCCGGAAAACGCGGCGCTCCTTGGACAGGGGGAAAAGTTGATCCGCCTTCAGCGGAAAGACCCTGTTCCGTTCCTGGTTCCCCGGGATCCCTACATCAAAGGCATGGTGGAACGGATAATTCGGGAGCTGGACCCCGGGTTTTTTGTGGAGACCCTCAGGATCTACCGCAAACCCGCCTTTACCCCCGAAAGTCCCCGGTGGACCGCGGGGGAAAGGACCGGCCTCTACAACCAGATCCTGGCCCTGAGCACCCTGGCGGGACTGCAGTACTATTCGGCCAGCCGGGAAAAAATGCGGGTATTCTACGAAACCTCCACGGTGGTAAGCGGCCCCGACGGCAGGACTCCCCGGCCGGATCCCGTGTACGCTAATCCCCCGACGGAACTAACGATCTATGCCCGGCAGAAGGATCTGTCCTTCGGGGATAACATCTACCGCTACGACTATTATGCCCGGTCCGATTCCCTTGTCTTTGTCCAGGAAAACCTAACATCCATGAGTTACGGTATTATCCCCGCGGTGGGTAAAAACAAGCTCCGTTCCGTGGTGGTGGTCTGCGATGCCGGCGACTGCCTCCTTATTTATGCCGTATCCATGGCAAAGGCCGCGTCGGTACCCGGTCTGAGCGACAGGATCAGCGCCTCCTTTACCAACAGGGCCGAAGCGGTCCTGGACTGGTTTAACCAGCAGGCGGACAAGGTTTTTAGAAAATAATTATTGACAAAAAAAGAAACTGTACCATTCTTACGGTGGCGTTCCGGTACAAAAAGAAAGATCCCGCAGAATAAAACCTTCGGGAAAAATCTAAAGGCTGGGCGGATGGGTGAACCTAAAGGAAACCTGCTCCTGCCGCGTGTTCCAGCGCTTTGCGGATCCGTTCACCTTCGCCGGTTCCCCCTGAATGTTCCGCGATAATCCGGCTGACCGCAGCGTAACCCAGAAGCGGCACATAGGAGGCGGCAAAGGCCAGGGATGAATCAAGCAATTCCGCGCAGCGGCCGGTATCGGGAACGAGGGTTTCCACGCATAGGGTGCGGAAAAGAAAACAGCCGTCCTTCAGGAGGCTCAAGCTTTCCAGGAGCGAATCGGCGATAAGGGGGATAAATGCGTTTAGTTCCAGTTCCCCCCGGGATGCGGCCATGGTGATCGCCGTATCGTTGGCGCAGACCCTGATTCCCAGCTGGATCACCATTTCGGGGATCACCGGGTTTACCTTTCCCGCCATGATCGTACTGCCCTTTTGCAAAGGGGCAAGCTTTATCTCTCCCAGTCCTCCCCTGGGCCCCGAGTTCAGCAGCCGGAAGTCTCCGGCTATCTTCATCAGGTTAACCGCCAGCGCCTTGAGCAGTCCCGACACTTCCACAAAGACATCGCAGTTTTGGGTCAGGTCCATGGGATATTCCGCCGCGGCAAGCCCCATGCCGGTAATAGTCCGCAGTTCCTCGATCACCCCATAGCGGTACGAACGGAAGCGCGCCGTTTTCTTCCCGGCCTCTGCCGTATCCCCGGCCGCGCCGTCCGCCGCGATAATTCCCGGTCCCGCCGCAGCGCCTCCCAGCGGGACCTGGCGAAGCCGTTCCTCCACCTTGTAAAGCCGCCACCGGTCCCGGGCGACGGCCTGGGCCCAGGCGCCGAATTCGCCGCCCAGGGTAACGGGGACCGCGTCCATCAGCTCCGTCCGGCCCAGCTTCTTAATGCCTTCATAGGCGGTTTCTTTTTTTTGCAGCGCTTCCTGCAGTTTGGCGCACGCGTCCGAAACTTCCCGAAGCAGTTCGACGGCGGCAATGCGGAGGGCTGTGGGGTATACGTCGTTGGTAGACTGGAAACGGTTTATATCATCCAGGGGATGAACAGCCGCATAGCCGCCGGGTTTTTCTCCCAGCAGGATAAGGGCCATGTTCGCCAGCACTTCGTTGACGTTCATGTGGGTGGAAGTACCCGCCCCGCCCTGGAGCGCGCAGGTGATGAACGCGTCGTCCGCCTTTCCCGCTAGCGCTTCATCGCAGGCCCGGATCACCGCAGAAAATTTTTCCTTTTCACCGGGATAGAGTTTTGCAAAGGTCAGAGCCGCGGCTTTCTTTACCTTGACAAAGGCATGCACCAGGCGCAGGTTGACCCGCCGGTAGTCCAGGGCGAAGTTATCCCGGGCCCGGGCCGTCTCCAGGCCGTACAGCGCGCCGGCAGGCAGGGAACGTTCCCCCAGTTCATCTTTTTCGATACGCATACGGTATATTGTACTTAACGGCGGACTCTGCGCAAGCCGCAGGCTTTAGCGTTTATGCAAACTCCTCAAGGAGATGGGGAAAGATCTGCAGGCTCCGCCGGAGAATCCCCTGGATGTGGGCGATGGTGATTCCGTAATTGGTAAAGGGAATGTTTTGATCCGCGGCGCAGTCCCGGCGGTATTTCATTTCCCGTTCGCTTAGCATGCAGGCCCCACAGTGGATCACCAGCTTGTAGGGTGAAAGATCTTCCGGAAAATCACCGCCCGACTGAAAGACAAATTCGGGATTCTTCCCCGTATGCTGGCGGATCCACCGGGGAAGCTTGACCGTGCCGATATCATCACACTGCCGGTGGTGGGTACAGCCTTCGCAGATTAGAATTCTGTCGCCGCTGGAGACAGCGTCCAGGGCCTTTACTCCCCGGACTGCGGGGGCAAGGAAGCCCTTAAGCCGGGCAAAAAGTATGGAGAAGGACGTTAGGGGAATGTCCGGCGGCGTATCCGCGGAGACTTTGGCAAACACCTGGCTGTCGGTGATCACCAGCGCGGGCTTTTTCCCCAAGGATTCCAGGGTTTCCCTAAGCTCAAATTCCTTGACCACCACCGCGGCCGCATCCGCTTCCAGCACGTCCCGGATCGTCTGCTGCTGGGGCAGGATAAGCCGGCCCTTGGGAGCGGCCTTGTCGATGGGGATAACCAGCACCACCAGGTTTCCGGGGCGGATCAGGTCCGCCACGATCTGCAGTTTTGGTTCTTCGGTCTTTGCCATAACCGCGATCCGTTCCTTGAGCCCGGAAATGTTCGCCCCGGTCTTCGCGCTGACAGGGAGCAGGGACTCCGCGGTATCCGCAGCACGGATGGGGAACGGGCCGTCCAGCAGATCGCTCTTGTTGCAGGCAATAATGTAGGGTATCCGCTTTTCCCTGAAAAGGCCGGTAAGTTCCCGGTCCGCTTCGGTCAGGCCTGCTGATGTATCCGCCCGAGCGGCCGCGTTTATGGCGACCGAAACCGCGTCCACCACCAGCACCGCTACGTCGGTCTTGTTCAGGATCTGCTTTGCCCTGCGGACCCGCAGTTCCCCCAGAGGACCCTCGTCGTCAATGCCCGGGGTGTCGATAATCACCACAGGCCCCAGGGGGAGAAGTTCCATGGATTTGGAAACCGGATCCGTGGTGGTCCCCTTTATTTCCGAGACAATCACCAGATCCTGACCGGTCACGGCGTTGACCAGACTTGATTTGCCGGTGTTCCTCCGGCCGAAAAAACCGATATGGACCCGGTTGGCCCGGGGGACGCCGTTCATTTCCCGCCGCCGGTCAGAATATTTGCCATACCGCTCATAGGACAACTATACCAGCGGATGGGGGAAAAGTCAAAGCGGCGGCAGTAGTAGGGATTTTAAGCGAATTCGTTTTAAGGCTCCATCCATCTGTGGCAGCGGATTTTAAGCGAATTCATTTTAAACCTCCATCTGTGACAGCGGATTTTAAATGAATGCGTTTTAAACTCCCTATCAGTGACAGCGGATTTTAAATGTCTGCGTTTTAAGGCCCCATCTGTGACACGGATTTTAAGCGAATTCGTTTTAAAACTCCATCTGTGGCAACGAATTTTAAGCGACTGCGTTTTAAACCCCTATCAGTGGCAGCGGGATTTTAAACGAATTCGTTTTAAAACCCCATCTGTGACAGCGGATTTTAAGCGAATGCGTTTTAAAACTCAACCGCCATGCTCATTCCGCGGTAAAATACACCGTATCGATCTCACTGCCGTTGATCACCGTCAGGGTGTGACGACCGGAACGGTAGGGGAGGAAAAACACAAAGGGCCTGGTGACGGTAAAGGTTGTACCGGAATACTCAACGGTCAATTCTTCTTCCGCGCCGCCAATGACTTCCACGGGGATGCTGTGGCTGCCGGAACCGAAGGAAGGGAGAAAACTGTAGTTGTTCCGGGGAGTGACGATTTGAAGGGGCGCCGCGGCATAGTCCACGTCCCCCTCCCGGGGCAGGGACAGAAACCAACTCTGGTATTCCGGGGGGTACACTGCTCCGATTCCGGAGCCGTCCCGGAATACATGCCAGGTACAGCTTTCCGTTCCGGCGCCCAGGGGAAGGTATTCATCTATAACTGCGGGACAGGCCGCGGTGGGAGCCATTCCCGAAAGGGCGCAGACCGGGGCTTTGATCCAGCTTTCCGGCTCCCGGAAGCCGGCATCCTCCGGCCTGTCCTGAAGGCGGATAAGCAGGGAACGGACCACCGCCGCGGGGAGGGAACTGCCGGTTCTGCCCATGATGGTTGCGCCGGAAAAGTTACCCATCCAGACCGCAACGGTAAACCGGGGTGTTGCTCCCAGGGCGGCGATACTCTGGTACTGATTGGCGGTACCGGTTTTAAAAATTGCGGGGAAAGGGGTCTGAAAATTCATTCCCCTGCCGAAGGCCAGCCGCCGGGCCCGGGGATCCGACAGGATGGAACAGATCAGGCGGGCGGTATCGGCCTTCATGATCCGGACCGGTTCCGCATGGTCCTCCTCCGGCGACGTGTCAAAGCGGAGGGGCAGCGCAACGCCGTCCCGGGGAAAGATACTGAACGCGGCCGCCAGTTCCGCCAGGCTTACCGGCGCGTTTCCCAGGGCCAATCCCAGACCGGCCTCTTCCGCGGTTTCGGCATTGGCAATAGAAGAAAAGCCCGCGGAGACAAGGAACGACGCGTAGTTCCGGACCCCCAGGCTGGAGAGCAGATCCACCGCGGGTATGTTAAGGCTGGAAGCCAGAGCGGTACGGAGCAGGACCGGGCCGTTAAAGCGGTTGTTGAAATTCCGGGGGATGTATACTTCCCGGTCCCCGTAAGCGGAAGGAATGTCCGCCAGCACATCGGAAGGCTTCCAGCCCCGCTCCAGGGCCAGAGCGTAGAGAAAGGGCTTCATGCTGCTTCCCATCTGGTTTGCCGCCAGCACTCCGTCAATCTGACCCTGGGCGGGTTCGTCATAGTAATCGGCGCTGCCAACCCAGGCCAGAACTTCGCCGGTTCTGTTGTCGATAACAATGGCCGCCCCGTTGCTGAGCCTCGATGAAGCATAACGGCGGATGTTGGCGGCAATCAGATCTTCCGCATAACGCTGCAGCTCCAAATCCGCCGAAAGCGCATACTCCGCTGGAAATCCTCCGGAACCGCCGCGGGTATATGCTTCCATAAGCCGGGTATGCACATGCCGGATCAGATGGGGCATAAACTGGGGATAGGTAAAATGCCGGGGCCGCAGAGCTTCCCAGTCGCCGCCGTCCAGGACGGCATAGAGAGGAAAGGCCGCGGAACAGCGGGGGTTTCCCGCAAACCGTTCCGCAAGTTTCCGGGCGGCATCTATGCAGGCTTCCCGTTCTTCCAGGGGATTGTAGGCAGCGGGCCTGCGGGGAATCACCGCCAGGCAAAAAACCTCCGCGGGGGTCAGGAGCGAAATATCGGAAGCGAAAAAATTCCGGGCCGCGGAAGCTATCCCTTCGGTCTGGAAACCAAAGGGGATCGAGTTAAGGTACAAGTCCATAATCTGCTGTTTTGAGAACCGGGCTTCCAAACGCAGGGCGTTAACGGCTTCGCCCATCTTGGAAAAAATATTCCGCCGAAGCCTTCCCCGGGAATCGATGATCCGGGCACGCTGCATGGTGATGGTGGAAGCCCCGCTGACGGTCCGCCGTTCCTTAAGGTTTTGCCAGGACGCCCGGATCACCGCCAGGGGATCGATCCCCGGGTGGCTGTAAAAGCGTTCATCTTCCGCGGCAAGGAAGACGGCGGTAAAGGCCGGGGGCAGGGTTTCGGGGTTCGCGTATTCCCGGCGAAGGCCATCTTCCAGGGGAACGATCTGGACCAGGGTTCCCCGGCGGTCATAGAACCGGGTACTGTAGGGGCGTTCCAGAAAGGCGGCCAGCGCGCCGTAGGGAGAGAACCGGAGGAAAAGATACAGGACCAGAAAAAAGACCGCCGACAGCGCCGGGGGCAGCAGGCCCGGCGGATTTTTAGAAAAAACCCGCCGGAATTTATCCGCCAGGGTGATAAGCCCCGCGGTCCCGGGCGCCGTTTCAGGTGCGCCCGTTTTCCCTTCACCGGCCACGGTTTTGGACCGCGGCAGCCCGCTACTCAATGGTGTAGAGAAGGCCCCGGCCCCGGCCGAAAATTTCCCCTTCGTACATACATTCGGCCTGGGGCGGCGGAGTAGGATACACTCCCCGGCGGGAAGCCCTGAACAGGAAAGAAGTAGTAACCTCTCCCTTGTCAAAACTGTCCCAGAAATAGCGGATCTCGTTGTCCATGATCGTCATATTGCTGGGCTGCCGGGGATTCCAGTAACCCCGATCATAATCGTAATCGCCGGTTTCTTCCGGTTCTGAATACCGGGCGGTGGTAACAAAAGTGGTGTCCAGGATCTCCGCCCCCGAAGGAAGGGGAACCCGCAGAGCCACATAGGTTCTGTCCCGGCCCGAAGAAAGGGTAACCCGGGCCCGGTAGGTTTTACCGCTCTGGAGGGCCGCGCCGGAAACTTCCTTTCCCGTATCGGCATCGGTAAGGGTAACGAACACTCCCAGCCCTTCGTCCCGGAAGGACTGAATTTCCGCCGGTATCGCGTAACGCAGTGACGCCGTATAGTACAGCGCGCCCTGGCCGCTCCGGTTTATGTCCAGGGGAAGGGCGGTATCCCGCCCCATTGCCGCCAGGGGCGTTCCCTTAAAATCAAAACTTTTGCCCGAAGGTTTGGCGCCCAAGCCCCGGTAGCTGTCCTTGAACAGTTCATTTCCCTCCAGGCTTATGGTCCCGCTGACGTTAACCTGGTCCAGTTTGTCGGTACGGATCAGGGCGTCCACCGCGCTTAAAACCCGGATCGTGGCGGCGGTACTGTCCCAGAAACCGCCGGCCCGTTTCAGGTCCAGCAGCGAATAAAGGATCCGCCCATTAATCTGATCGCCGGGATACTGCTGTACAAAAAATTCCAGTACCAGCGCCAGCTGCTCCACCTTGCCGCCGTAGTAACTGTGGTAGAACCGGGAATTGTTTTCCCGGGGATCAGTTAAGTCCACTCCCCGGGTAGTGGCCCTGAGAAGCTGCCGGATTTTTTCTCCCATGGCGGCGGCGTCGTTCCCCCGGTTAAGGTTACGGTAGGTCATGCCGGCAAAAGCCAGGCTTCCCGCGTCCACGTCCTGCCGGGCGCTGATTTCCGCCAGCCGGGCAGGTTCCACCGTCTGTTTGAGCATGGAAAAAACATACAACATGTAGGACTGAAGGTAGGAACGGTAACTGTAGTTCCAGTTTCCCACGGGCCAGTTGAAGCTTTTGCGGAACTCGCCGTCCAGATAGGAGACCAGTTTTTCCGCGTTGATCGAAGGGGGAAGGGCGTAGTTTTTCTGCCTTGCCAGGGCGATGATGTGGGCTATCCGCAGGGATACGTAAAAGTTCGAAGAGGAACCGTCGGGCCAGTAGGGAAAGCCACCGTCGGATTTCTGGTACTGGGCCCAGGTTTTAATTTCGTTTTCCGCGGCCTTTTTCGGATCCGCCACTTCGCTTCTAAGGTTAAAGGCGTCGATGTATTCGCCAAAGATCACCAGGGGCAGCACCGCGGAACTTCGCTGTTCCAGGCATCCGTAGGGATAATGGAACAGATAGCTGACGGCGCTGTCCAGCAGTCCCAGCCGGGTGGCGTCAAGGCTGACGGCCAGACTGCCGGCGCCGTTATCCGCCCAGCCGGGAATTACCAGCGCTTCCCTGGCGGAAGAAGCGCCGTCGGCCACAGTTCCCAGGGTGGTGACCGTTTCAAATACGTATGGCCGTTCTATATAAAGTTCGTTTACCATCCGTTCGTTCAGTATATCCGAACGGATCGTAAAGTTACAGTTAATGTACCCTTCTTTTACCGCGGCCAGATCAAAATACACCACGCCGTTTTCACCGGCCTTGAGGGTAACGCTCCGTTCCGCGGGGCCGTCCACCAGGGCGGTTCCCGGCGGCTTTATCATTCCCGCGGCGGTGGTCCCGGAACCGGGGCTTACCGCCAGGGATACCGTTACCTTGTGGGCGGCAGTATCCATATTGGTGATCAGCACCCCCGCTTCGGCGGTATCCCGTTCCCGCAGCCGCCGGGGCAGCGCTTCTTTAATGTTGATCCGGTTCCGGGCGGCGATTTCGCTTTCCTTTAAAGCGAACAGATCCCCCCGGACGCCGAAAACGGTGATCCGGTAGGTGGTAAGGTTATCGGGAAGCTTAAAGCTTGTTTTGACCCTGCCGTCGGCGCCGGTTTTTAACATGGGTTCAAAAACCGCGGTAGGGTTAAAGTCGCGGCGTTCTTCAAGCTTGTCCTCCGAATCGCCGCCCTGCAAATTTTTAATGCTGTAGGTTACGGGATCCATAAGCATCGACCGGGAATCCCCGCCCATAACCGCCAGGGGGAAACGCCCGCTTCCGTAGAAATAATCGACAGGGTCCGGCACATGGTAGTTGATAAGATCCAGCACTCCCCGGTCCACCGCCATCAGGGTAAGTTCCGCTCCGCTTAAGGGCTGGCCGTTCCGCTCCGCCTTCAGGGTCAGGGTCACGGTTTCGCCGGGCCGGTATATTCGGTTTCCCGCGTCTTCGATGGCAACGGTAAACGCCTTAACCCGGGGATTAACCTTGAGGGCGGTGACGCCGTAATAGCCTTTGGGTTTGTCCAGATCGGGACTGCCGTATTCGTGGGTGGGCGGACCTTTCCGTACCGAATAGGAAGCCACCGACACGTACACCGCCGGCACATAATTGCGGGCTATGGGAATTTCCAGCACCGTGGTTCCCTCGTCCAGGTATTTAAGTTCTTCGCTGTAGATTCCTTCCCGTTCCACCGTTACCAGGTAGTAGCCGCCGGGGAGGGCACTTTGCAACAAAATCTGGGCGGTGTCGCCGGGGTTGTACATGTCCCCGTCGGGGGTAAGCCGGATCTCGTTGCTCAGGTTCATGTCCCAGTAGCCGGATCCTCCCCCGCCGGTAACATAAAAGCCGTATTCGGTCAGGGCTTTTCTGCCGCCGCTGTCCTGGGCCGAAACCCGGACCGTGTAATAACCCGGCGTGGGGGGGGTAAACTTAAAGGAGCCGGAATTTTTTAACTGCAGGGTTTGGGTTCCCTCGTTGACCGTTTCCTTTACGTAGCGGTCGTACACATAGCCCGCCACCCCTTCCTGCTGGACCAGATGCCATTCATCCCGGAAAAATTCAACAGTCATCTTCCCGCTGCCGGCACCGTCTCTGCCGTCCCAGTCAAGCGGGCCGGCTTTTTCCCCCGAGGGCCTAAAGGCCGCGAAGTTAAAGCTGAGTTCCTGCCCCGTTTTGGGAAAGCCCCTGGTTGAAGGGGCGGCCACTCCCAGGTAGAACCGGGCGGGATGGACCACCGCCTGCCGGGAGGCGGCAATCATCTGGTTGGAAAGATCGGTAACCCAGGCATCCACGCTGTAGTAATAGGCCGCTCCGGTGACGGGACTTTCGGTACTCCGCTGGCTTAGGGAAGCGACGCCCCCCGCGCCAAGGGTCCCGCTGCCGGAAGAAAGGCTCCGGCTTCCCTCCCAGGGATCCCTGGGGCCGAAACGGTAGTTCTTTGCTTCCGCAGAGGGAGGAGTGAACCACGCGGGGCTGCGATACCAGCTTTCTTCGTAGGACGCGCCGGAAAGGCTGCCCCCGGAAAGGTAGGATGCCTTCAGGGTCATGTTCACCACGTCCCCCGCGTACAGAGTTTCCTCCGGGCCGGTGATGGAAGCTTCAAACTTAAGCCGCTCAAAGAACGCTACGGTAACGGGAGTTTCGGCGCTGGCGTCCGATTCAATATCTGAGCCGCCGGCCTGTTTGACCCTGCGGTAACTGAGCCGGTAGCCCTGGGGGGTAAGATCATCCGGCAGGGTAATGGAACCGTAGAAACCTCCGGCTTCGGAGGTTTCCCCCTCTACGAGGGCGATGGTTTGGCTGTTCCTGTACGAATCGGTTTCCAGGACGACGGTATATTTGCCCCGGTAGATCAGGTAGCTGCCCAGGGCCAGGGAACGGTCCACCCCCCGGAAGGTAAGGATTTCACCGGGCTTGTAGAGACCCCGGTCGGTAAAGAGGAAGGTAACGGGCTCTATCTGTTCCGCCGCCTGGGGCGGGCGGTTCCGTACGTTAAAGGACCAGGTATTGTGATCCCGGGGCTGAAATACCGCCTGATCGCCGTCCTTTTCCGCATGCACATAGACGGACTCCCTGTATCCCCTGGAATCTTTTGTTTCTTCCGCGTAAACTCCCGAACCAAGGCTTATCAGGGCCAATCCGTCCGGGCCGGTACGGCCTTCGGCAAAGGAACGGGCCTGGCTTATGTCTTCGTTAAGCGCTATGTCTTTGGGAGAGATAAGCCGGACCCGGGCGTTTTCCACGGGCTTCCCCGTGGAAAGGCTTGTTACCAGGACCGCGGTTTTGTTGAAACCCGTCCGCACCGTTATCCCCAAATCGGTTACCTGGAGGGTAAGACTGCTGATCCGGGAAGAGACGCCGGTGGTAAAGGATTCTTTGGAACTGTCGTACCGGGCGGTTAACAGTTCCAGCCCCGCGTCAAAGAACACAAAGCCGTGTTTTCCGTTTTTAAGGTAGGGCTTTAAGTCCATGTCGGCAAACCACCGGCGGTTGGTTTCGGTATTCAGGGTAAAGCGCCGGGTATTGCTGGTTATAACGCTGAAGGGATTAGCCTTGGAGGAAAGGGTATACCAGGATTTATCCGTCACATTGCGGTATTCAAAAAGATACCGGGGATCGAAGCGGCTTTCCAGCATCTTCTGGCTGTTCCGCTCCCAGTTTAAAAACGTAACCTGCCCGTTGGGGGGCGGCTCATCGGGGACCTTGATCTCCACGGTATAGGGGGCATCGGTTTTCCGCCCGTAGACGTCTTCTATTCCCGGGTCGACAATAAGCGTGAACACATCGCCGTAGTTTACCGGAAGATTGGCAACCCGCAGCATGGTTCCGGAAATTTCAATATTGTCCGCTCCCAGTTTCATCGCCGGTTCGGTCCGGACCTTTCCCGCGGCTCCCGCTTCCTTAAGCCGGGCGCTGAAGTACACGTTTACCAGATTGCGGTAGGAGCCGTTCGCGGGGATCCGCTCCGACCGCAGCACCCTAAAGGGACCGGGGGTGTTAAAGGACTGGAGGCTGTCCGCGGAAGTACCCAGGGTGGAGTTGGCGGATTTGGCCCCCTGTTTAAGGACAACATTTACATAGCTGTCGAATTCCACGCCGCCGTTTATACGAAGGATGATCTTTGCCGGTTCCGCCTGGGTAAGGGTAAAGGTTTTTTCGCCGCCCTTTGTGCGGACCGAAAGAAAGCCCTCCAGATCCCGGACCGTAACGGGATAGTTAAAGTAAAGGCTGATTTCCCTTGCCGCTTCCGGCGGAATTTCGCTTTCCCCGTAATAGCGGATGTTGTTCTTTTTCTGGAAGTCTTCGCCGGGAACTATGCGGCTTATCTTTAATGATTCGGTATAAAAGCTGAAATCGGTCTCGCCGCTGATTGTTTTTCCGTAAATGGACCGGGCCCGGGGGTTCACTGTGATCCGGTAGGTCTGCTGGGCCTGGCAGGGCTCTTCCGCCTCGAAGCTGAGATAACTGGTTCCGTACCAGCGGAAACTTCCCGCGAGGGGCGGGGTAATGGTGACCATATCGGAGACCGCGGACCGGGAACCCAGCGCCGCCAGGGCAACCATGGGTTCCGAAAAGACCACGTAAATAGAAGGCCGCTGTACCGTGGAGGGAAAGAATCCCCTGGGCCCCCAGTCCGCCACCGTCAGGGGGGATAAGGACGCGTTGTCCGGGGCGTCTACGGCCGCGGTCCGGGCAGAACGCAGCTGGGCCTCCTGGATTGCCGCAATCCGGGCCGCTTCTTTTTCGGGATTGATGTATTCGGTTTTGTAGTCCGCAAGTTCCCGCAGTCCCCCTCCTGCCGCCTGCCCCCCGGAATTCCCTAAAGCGCCGGGGATCCTAAAGATCTGTTTGTCCGGATCGCTTCCCGCGTCCGCGGGAAGCAGATCCGGCAAGGATTCGCGTTCCGGCGCCAGGGGCGTAAAATCCAGTTTGAACGCCTCGTCGATCATCTCCTGGGATACGTACTCAAGCCCCGAATCAACGGCGGTTCCGGTTACCGGCGCCGGATCACCCCCGTTTCCTGTGGACGCGGCGGCCGTACAGCCCGCCAGACACAAAGCAAGCGCCAAAGCGCCCGCCAGGATGCCGCACAAGCGACCGGGAACGCCGGCCCGCAAAGGGCCGCCTCCGCGCGGGGAAAAGGCAGGAACTAAACCGCGAAGAAGGGTTCCCCCGGGACGTACTGCTTCCTTTTTTACGGTGTTTTCGGTTACCCATCCTTCGTGCATTTTTTGCTCCTTCTATACCCGCGTTTTACAGGGAAACCGGCGGTTCCGGTATTTCAAACACCCCTTCCAGAATATGCCGGGGCTGATAGGGAAAGCGGTGAATTTCTTCCAGCCCGGTAACTCCCGACAGGACCAGCACCGTTTCTATTTCCGATTCTACTCCGGCCTGAATATCCGTGTCCATGCGATCCCCTATTATCGCGGAGTCTTCCCGGTGGGCGTTAAGCCGCCGTAAGCCGTGGCGCATCATCAGCGGATTGGGCTTTCCCACAAAGTAGGCTTTTTTCCCCGTCGCCAGCTCAATGGGGGCAACCAGGGCTCCGCAGGCGGGAACAATAACGCCCCCCTCGATGGGACCGCTCAGGTCCGGGTTGGTACCGATAAGCCTGGCCCCCGCTTCCACCAGTTTAACCGCCCGTTCCAGCGCTTCCAGGCTGTAGCCCCGGCCTTCGCCCACCACCACGTAATCGGGATTCACGTTGTTCATGGTAAAGCCCTGGTCGTAGAGGGCCTGGATCAGGCCCGGCTCACCGATCACAAACACCGAACCGCCGGGATGCTGGGTGGCAAGAAAACTGGCCGTGGCCAGGGCGCTGGTGTAAAAATGCTCCGGGTCCACCTGAATCCCCAGGCGGGAAAGTTTCTGGGAAAGTTCCAGGGGAGACCGCTCGCTGGAATTGGTCAGGAACAGAAAAGCCTTGTGGTTCCGTTCCATCCATTCCACAAATTCCAGGGCCCCCTTCAGGAGCTGGTTACCGTGGTAGATAACCCCGTCCATATCGATAATAAACGCCCCTTTGGACCTGATCTGCGCCACATCTTTCATGGGGTTAAGTATAACTTCCCCGGGGGGATACTTGCAAGATTACGGATTGCGCGCCGAACCGGTCGTCCGGTAAAAAAGACAAAGACAAAGAACGCCGGATGTATACCCGGGGATTAGGCGGTTTTCCGCTTTTTGTATACGATCCGGGACACGACAATCCCCGCCTCGAACAGCGCCAGCAGGGGCAGGGCAAGCAGAATCTGGGATACCACATCGGGGGGCGTCAGGATTGCCGCGGCGATAAAAATCAGCAGGATCATATAACGGCGGATTTTGGAAAACAGGACAGGACCGGCGATGCCGAGGGCGGCAAGGATACCCATAACCACGGGGAGTTCAAAAATCAGCCCGAAGGGCAGAATAAAACTGAACAGAAAGCCCACGTATTTTTCTATAGAGATAAAGGGGGAAGCGATGCCTTCGGCGGTGACCAGAAAAAAATTCACCGCCAGCTGGAACACGATCAGGTAGGCAAAAACCGCCCCGGCAAAGAACAGTGCAAGGGTTACCAGAAAGAGAATCACGGCGGTTCGGCTTTCACGGGGATACAGGGCAGGTTTAAGAAAGGACCACAGCTGGGCGATGATAACCGGGGACGCGGCAATCACCGCCGCGATAAAGGACGCTTTCATTTGGATGGCGATTGGCTCATAGAGGGTAATGTAGACTAACGCGATGCCCCGTTCTTTCAGGGGAATTTCCAGGAATTCTATCAGCTGCCGGGAAAAGCCGAAAAAGATCACCAGGAACGCGGCCCCCGCCGCGGCAAGGCTTAGGGCAAGACAGCGCCGCAGGGCCTTCAGGTGGGAATAGACGCTGCCCTTGGGCAGATCCGCCGGCCTTTGATCCGGGCCGCCCTTCGGCGCGCCTTCCGGCGGTTCCGCAAAAACCGGAATCCCGGTTTCGTCACCGGGCCTCATCGCGGGGCGTACAGCGCATATCCGCCGCCATCAGCCCGCGGAATCGTCATCGGGCTTTTTGCCGGTTTCGGCCCTGCCGTCTTTTAATTCGTCCCGAAATTCCCGGATGCTTTTTCCCAGGGCCTTTCCCAGACCCGAAAGCTTTGAGGCTCCCCCAAAAAGCGCAAAGGCAACGATTACAATAACAATGATTTCGCCTATACCCAGTCTCATAACTTCTCCTTTAACCCGTCTTCCAGGTTCCGCGCCGCCCTGCCCGCTTCCCGAAGATCCTCAACCAGGGAACCCCCGGGCCCGCCGGTTTTATCCGGCGATTCGGCATCCTCCACCGCGTCGGAAAGATCCCGCAGCGCTTTTCGGGCATGCCTGATAAAGCGGCCAAGCATACGGGCAAGCCCGGGAAGACGGCCGGGCCCAACCACGATAAAAGCGGCAAGAAGAATCAGGACAAGCTCTCCCATACTGATGCCGAACATGATTCCCAGTATAGTATATTGACGCAGCAAGGAAAAGTCTTGTACGGTTGAACAAACAATTTGCACTGTTTGGGACTTTTTTCCAGCCAGCGAAGTTTGGGGAGGATATATGAAAACTACCGACATGACCCGCCGGGAATTTATCAAAAAAGCCGCCGCCGGGGCGGCGGCGCTGTCGCTTTTGGGGAACAAAGCTTTTGAGGACGATGTCCGGAAAGCGGACACCGGCATCCGGCAGACCCAGGCGGCGGGGGCAAGCAAGGTATACTTTAGCCCCGGCATAAGCGCCCAGGGGCTTCTGGCGGCCTACAAAGCCCTGGGAATAAGCGTGACAGGCAAAGCAGCGGTGAAGCTCCACATGGGGGAACGGGGGAATACCAATTACCTGAATCCGGCGCTGCTTCGAAGCCTGGTTGCCGAAACCGGGGGAACCTTTACGGACAGCAATACCTACTACGGCGGCGCCCGGTCTACTACCGCGGGACATCTGGAGGTAGCCAGGGAACACGGGTTTACCTACGCCCCGGTGGACATCCTTGACGCCGACGGGGACATAAGCCTTCCGGTCCGGGGCGGCAGGCAGCTTAAAGAAGCGATTGTGGGCGCCCATATCAGAAACTATGACTGGATTATTTCGGTGGCCCATTTTAAGGGACACAGCATGGCGGGATTCGGCGGGACCTTTAAAAATATGGCGGTGGGCATCGCGTCGCCCCGGGGGAAAAGGGCAATCCATTCCAGCGGTTCCGGCGGCGGATTCTCATCTTCCGGGGAACCGTTCTTTGAAAAAATCGTTGAATACAACCGGGCGGTTATGGACTCGAAAAACGGCAGGATCCTCTTTATCAACGTACTGAACAACCTTTCGGTCAGCTGCGACTGCGATGCCCGGGCCCCCAAGGCAGCCATGGCGGATATCGGCATCCTCTCTTCCACCGATCCGGTTGCCCTGGAACGGGCCAGCCTGGACCAGATCTACGCCCGGCCGGAGGGCGAACGAAAAGATCTGGTAAACCGTATCGAAAGCCGGGGCGGGGCCTACCAGATTGTGTATGCCGAGCAGATAGGCCTGGGCAGCCAGCGCTATGAGCTGGTTCGGATATAGGAAGCGTCACTTTAAGGGATGTTTGTTATGGATAAACGCAGGGCGTTTTGTGCTGCGCGGGCGGCGCTACTGGCGGCTTTTGCCCTCTGCGCCGGAGGCCGGGCTCTGGCCCAGGGGGCCCAGAGGGGCCCGGAAAAGCCGCCGATCCTCTATGCGGCAGGGGCCGAGGATAACAGCGCCGGCACTGCTGTCGCCATGGTGTGGGAGATCGGCGGTTCTACGGTAACGCCCATTCCCCTGACCGACGGGACGCAAAGCGCGGAAGTACTGGGCATTGCCGAAAGCGGAGGCAGTCTCTACGCGGCGGGACGTACGTATAACGGCGCTGTTAATGCCGCCACGGTGTGGAAGATCGACGGTTCCAGGGTAACGCCCCTGGCCCTGACCGATGGGACACAGAACGCGCAGGCAGAGGGTATTGTCGAAAGCGGGGGCAGTCTCTACGCGGCGGGGTTTGAGGTGACCGGCGACAGGCATACCGCCAGGGTGTGGAAGATTGACGGTTCCACGGTAACGCCCATCCCCCTGACCGGCGGGACCCAGCCCAGAGGATGGGTAAAAGGCATTGCCGAAAGCGGGGGCAGCATCTACGCCGCGGGGTTTGAGGAAAACAGCGGCGGCACTGCTGTCGCCATGGTGTGGAAGATCGACGGTTCCGCGGTAACGCCCATCCCCCTGACCGGCGGGACGCGGGACGCATATGTCCTGGGCATTACCGCCGGCGGGGACAGTATCTACGTGATGGCGTCTGAGGCGGCCGGCGATGAGTATGCCGCCAGGGTGTGGAAGATCGACGGCTCCGCGGCAGCGCCCATCGCCCTGACCGGCGAGACGCGGGGCACAACGGTGTGGGGTATTGCCGAAAGCGGGGGCGCCATCTACGCCGCGGGGTCTGAGTTCAACGGTGACTATACTGTTGTCGCCATGGTGTGGAGGATCAGCGGCTCCAGGGTAACGCCTATCCCCCTGATCGATGGGATGGGGAACTCCGCGGAGGCAGCGGGCATTGCCGAAAGCGGGGGCTCTCTACGCGGCGGGGCGGTGGAACAGGGGCGGCAAGTCCGCCGCCACGGTGTGGAAGATCAGCGGCTCCACGGTAACGCCCCTGGCCCTGACCGATGGGATACGGGACAGCGCCGCCAACGCCGTCATCGTGTCATGGTAAAACCTAAAGGTTTTACCTTGGTAAGGTCTAAAGGCCTTACCTTGGACGCGGCTGCGCCCGTATTTGGCGCTGTTTAGTAACATTTTCTAACAAATACTGCCATTCGCCGCAACTTTTGGGCCAGGCGTTACACCGCGAGACCCAGACTTTATAAGGGAATTACCGCCGGCCGCCGCGGTTTGAAAGGCCCAGGTGTTTTTCATAAAACCCGTTGACCGTGTTCATGTAGTCTTCATCCAGTTCGGCCAGCTTAAACTTGT
>JAISDG010000109.1 GCA_031265015.1 Spirochaetaceae bacterium
AGGGCTTGTAGATTATCTTGTCACTTACGCCTTTGCTCATGGGGATAGTTTAGCATGCATTTTGCCGTACAGGGAAAAAATATAAGGAGCTGCCCTTACTTTTTGGACAGCCCCAGGCAGGGGTTACAGCGCCATCCGTGGCGCCTAAAGCAGAGGAAGAAGAATTTTACCACGGACAGACACAGACCAACACGGACAAAAGTAAGGAATTGGAACAACAGGTCCGTGTTTGTCCGTATGGTCCGTGGTTAAATTCTTTACCACGGAGTCGAAAAAGTAAAGAACAAGGTAAAAAACTTTTTCGACTTCTTCGCCTTCGCGGTTTATAATTCTTGTTCGTAGCGGTTTATAATTCTTTGTTTACGGTAAGTCCCTTTGCGGCACAGTTCCCCGAATTGCGGATTACCTTTAGCCTTCGGGGAGCTTCACTTCCCCGCCGCCAGGGGCAGCTCGTCCGCTTCGCCCGCCGGGACGCCCTTTGGGACGCCCGCCGGGGCGTCCACCAGGCCGGAAAGATCGTTGTTCCCCCTGAAACGCAGTACGTTCACCATAAAGATGTTGAGTTTGTTGATGATATTGGGGGGAAGCAGGTTTCCGTCCACTTCTACCGACAGGATCGGATAATTCCGCTCCCGGGCCCAGGGGGTAAAGATCCCTTCGATGACCCGGCCGATAAGGCAGGCAAAGGGGCTGATGTTGACAATCCCCGAATAACCCCGTTCCATGGCGGTGGCCGCGACTCCGCTGGATACGGCAATTTCCGAATTTAATTCCAGGTTAACAAAGTGCTTTTGGGTGACGGCCATGATCTCGTGCATATCGTGGGGGGGTTCGGGGACCAGCCCCGTGGGCTCCAGGATAGCGATAACCTTCTTTTCCACCGAATGTTTCCACCACTCCTCCACCGCCAGTTTTTTAAGATCCCGCCAGGGTTTTGAAAAAAGCCTTCTTCCCGGTTTCCGCAGCCTGACAAGTTTTTTAAGGGCATATTCCCGCACGAAGTCCAGATAGTGGATCCATTCGGCGATGCTGGCCACCTTGACGACAATGCCCCGCTCGCTCATCAAATCAATTAATTCGCCCACGGCAAAATCGTCCCGGCGGACATAAATTTCGCCCACGATAAGGACCTTGGGGCAGTCGGCGATTTTTCGCTTCAGGGGGATTTTCTTTACATCCTCCGCTACTTTTTTCAGGTGCTTCCACACTTTTTCAGGTTCATGCTCCACGGTGCGCATCAGGCCCCGCCAGGATGTATCAAAGTCCGCGATGGCCGTTTCGGGATTTACCGCGGTCGCTTTCAGGGCGGTTTGTATGTCCTTTAAATAATCGGCCAGGACAAAACCCCGCCACATTTCCCTGGCAAAGCCCGGCCCCAGTTCGCCGTAGGAATTATCGGCGGAGAGGATAAAAACCACCACGTTCTCCAGCCGCAGATCCCGAAACAGGTTTTCGTAAAACACAAAGTACTGGCCCGTCCTGCAGGGGCCGGTGGTAATCGGCACAAAGAGGAGGTACAGTTCGTCCTTGCGGTATTTGTCCCCGGCAAAATACTGGAGGGCGCTTCCCAGCACCAGGTGGCTGGGGACGCATTCCTTCCCCGACGCGTGGGCCCGGGCAACCTGGATTGTCCTGGGGGTAGCCACCGGCAGGGCTTCGGCGTTGATCCCCAGGCTCCGGACCGCCGCCCCGATATACTCGGTGGAGATGGCGCCCATATTGGAAAGGAGCAGCTTGACCCGCTTGTTGTTTCTGATCGGCACCCGCTCGCCGGTTTTTTCGTTGTCGATTCGCAGTTCCTCCCCGGGGCTTCCCGCGGAGGGATCGTAGACAAACTTCCAGCCGTTGCTGTACCGTTCCGCTTCGATTTTGGTTTTCTTGGAACGGTAGCCGTCGATGATGTCGAGGAACGCTTCCACCCGGGTATCCACTCCCGCGTCCGCGGAATGGGAATCCAGTTCCAGCACCAGAAAAGGCTTCTGTCCCATGATCCATTTTAGATAGTGGAGGATGAACGAGTCGGGGGCGCAGGAAAAGTTGGTGATATAGGTAACGTAGACGTTGTCCTCTCCTTTAAGAAGCTCCGCGGCCTTGACATCCTGCTGGCCGTAAAACCAGTACATGTTGGGAAAGATCGTTTTATCTTCAAAGGGCAGAATGTCAAAGGGAACGATTGAATAGCCCCGGGTGGTAAACTTCCGGGGGATCCCCATGTTGGCCTCCGCGGTAAAGGCGTTGTAGGGCCTGCCCAAAAGGGCGATAACGGGCCTGCCCGCCCTGCGGGATTCTTCCAGCGCTTCCCGGCCCAGCCGGGCTGCCGCTCCGGCATATTCCCGCTGTTTTGCCATGGCCCTGGTAAAGGCCGCTTTTGTTTCCCCTTCGCCAATGCCGAGCTTTTTTGTCATTTCGCAGAACAGTTCCAGGGCCTTCCCCTCGCCGAACTTAAAGCTGACCACCAGGGGCAGCCAGCGTTTTTTGTCCACGTCGGGAAAGGCCTTTTCTATATAGTAGGGAAGGCTCTGGGTTATGGGACAAAAGTTGGCGTGAACCTCTTCTTCGTAACTTGGCATGTCCCGGAAGTGGGGCAGCAGTACATAGTCCGCCCCCTTGTCCAGGCAGTCCTGCACCGCCCCGTGGGCAATCTCCGCGGGAAAACAATAGGTGGATTCCGCCCGGGCAACCCCGGCGTGAACCACGCCGGTGGAGAGGAAGGTCCTAATCCCCAGTTCGTGAAAAAACCAGCTGTAGAGGGGATAGAGGTTGTGGATGGAAAAAGCCCGGGGTATGCCCACTACAAAGTTTCGCCCGGGGTTTTGCTCCGCTAAAGCCTTATCTCCGTCTTTTACAACCGGCGGATCGGCGGCTGCGGGTCCATCCTTTATGACCGATGGAGCCGCAAAGGTTTCGAACAACAGCCGCTGCCGTTTTTCCACATAGTCAAAAACCGGAACGTCCGCGGCCCCCGCCGGCAGCTGCTTGCGCATGTTGGTGTATTTGTTGCAGCGGCCCCCGAACATGTACTTGTGGTCCGCCACGTTCAATACCTGTATGGGGCAGTAGTTATCACAGCTCTTACACTGGAATATCCGCTCGTAGACAATTTCCCGGGTCCGGAGCCCTCCGATGTCCACCTCCTTTTCCGCCAGAAGGCCCTCGGCGTTTTTTCGCTTCGCCAGCAGGGCCACGCCAAAGCAGCCCATCAGTTCCGGGGAGGGAGGCACCAGGATTTCCTTGTCCAGCATCATGGCAAAGGCCAGGGGTACGGCGATATTTTTTGCCACCCCGCCCTGGAGGAATATCTTTCCCCCGATGGTACGGTTTCCCACTACCCGGTTCAGGTAATTCGCCACGATGGAGCAGACAATCCCCGCGGTGATGTTTTCCTTGGTGGCCCCCTGCTGTACCGCCTTGCGGATATCGCTGTTGATAAAGGCCGAACAATGCTCGCCGAATTTCAGGGGAGCGTCGGCCCGAAGGGCCAGAGGGCCGATCTCCGGGGCGCTGTGGATGGACAGATCCCCCGAAGCGCTTTCTTCCAGGAACGACCCGGTGCCCGCGGAACAGGCTTCGTTCATCGCGTAATCGATGGGGACCCCGTTTTTAAGGAGCACGTACTTGGCGTCCTGGCCGCCGATTTCAAAGATCGTTTCCACCCCCGGATCAAAGTAGGTGGTTCCCACCGCGTGGGCGATGATTTCGTTGTACACCCCGGGAGTTTCCAGAAACACGCCGAGGATCTCCCGGCTGGAACCGGTGGCGGCCACCAGCCGTATATCAACGGTCCCGCCGCCGGTGTCGGCCGCTACCTTTTCTTCTATAATGCGAAGACATTCCTTAAGGGCTTTGACCGGATCGCCGTGGGTACGGCCGTAATGGCTTGCCGCGATTTCATCGGTTTCCATGTCGACCAGGCAGGCCTTGGTTGTGGTGGAGCCCCCGTCCACCCCTAAAATATACCTGCGGCCCGGACGGACAACGCCGCCGGAATGGTCAAAGAACCGGACCTTTTTTTCCCAGTCTTTCAGGGCCGGCAAGGTGCCAAAGCGGATATCGTTGGCTTTAAGGAGCCTGCCTTCCGCCGGCAGGGGCGTCCCCGATTCGGGAGCCAGGATCGCCGCCCCCAGGGCTTCGAAAACCGCCGCGGATTCGGGGACGATGAATTCTATCTGCGGCGACAGTTCCCTGATAAACCGGAGTATGTGGCGGTTCAGGGTAATGCCCCCCGTCAGCACTACTTTACCGGAACTCAGCTTGGCCCGTTTGAGAAAGTCGATCACTTTAACGGACATCACGTTGGAAAGGGACAGGACTATGTCGTCCTTAGTGGCTTCCCGCTTGTTCAGCCGGTGGGTACAGTCGCTCTTCATAAACACCGAACACCGGGTGGAAAGGGGATAGACTTTGGCGGTATCGGGAACTTTGTCGATATCCGCCAGGGACATATCCATCCGGGCCAGCTGCTGCTTGAGAAATTCGCCGGTACCGCTGGCGCACTTGTTGCCGGAAAAGTTGTTGATGATCTTTCCCGAATCGTCCAGGCGGTACACGATAAGGTCTTCGCCGCCCATGGACACCACCGCGTCCGCCTTAATCCCCAAAGCCCGGAGCGCCGCTTCCACGCACAGGGGTTCCAGGGTGCCAGCGGCGTCAAACATAAAGCGGCCCTCGTTCCCCGTCACCAGGGCGGCAACGCCCGGCCGTACTTTCCCTTCCGCCAGCAGTTTTTTAACCGCCGCGGCAAAATCCCCCTCATGGGGAACAGCGGCGCTCCACAGGCACGTAAAGTCCCGTTCGTCCTTTTCCACCAGGGCCATTTTAAGGCTGGTAGAACCGATATTGATACCAAGGGATTGCATATTCTCTTCCTCAAAAAAACATAATCCGGGCAATCGGCCGAGGGCTTCGGCACGGCGGCCGAAGCCCTCGGCCCGGTGGCCGGAACCGGCGGCTATAACCAGGCCGTACCCGGAGGCCGTGGTCACCCGGCATTCCTGTCTAATTTTGTCAATGATACCAGACAAGAAAAAAGGGTTCAAGGGGACGTATTTTTTAAAAAAAAGATAAAATCCCTTGACAAAATAATAATAGTTATTATTATTACTATTGTCAATATGGAAACCCCCAGAAAACACAGCATAAAACGGGACGCCATTCTTAAGCTGCTCCGTTCTACCGCAACCCATCCCGGAGCCCAGTGGGTCTACAGCCAGCTTAAACCCCGGATCCCCGATCTTTCTCTGGCCACGGTATACCGGAATCTGAACATTTTCAGGCAGGAAGGATTGGCCCTTTCCCTGGGAGCGGTGAACGGCGAGGAACGGTTTGACGGGACGGTAGAACCCCACCCCCACTTTATATGCGGCCGCTGCGGCGTGGTCCTTGATTTACCGCCCGAAGAGGCGGAAACTTTATTACAGGGCTTTGAGAAAAATCTTGAGGGGCTTCCTTTTTCTATTGATTTTCGCAGGACGGTATTTTACGGCCTCTGTGACGGCTGTGCGGCGGACGCTCCCGGCCAGCCGTACCTCGGCCAGCCGCCGAAGGCCGGTTTGTAACAGGAATACAGCGGCGCGGCCCAACCACGCTTAGGCGCGGATTAGGCAGTAAAACCGTTGTTATATTATTTTTTTAAGGAGACCATCATGAAATGGATCTGTCAGGTTTGCGGTTATGTCTACGAGGGGGATAAGCCTCCCGAGTCCTGTCCCCAGTGTAAGGCCCCCGCCTCCAAGTTTACGCAGCAGTCGGGGAGCGGCGTCCAGGCCTTTGCCGCCGAGCATGTGGTAGGCATTGCCGCCGGAACGGAAGAGGACATCAAGGAAGATCTGCGGGCGCACTTTAACGGCGAATGCAGCGAAGTGGGCATGTACCTGGCCATGAGCCGGGTAGCCGAGCGGGAGGGATATCCGGAAATCGCCGAGGCCTACAAACGGTATGCCTTTGAGGAAGCGGAGCACGCCGCCAAGTTTGCCGAACTTTTAGGCGAGGTGATCACCAACAGCACCAAAAAGAACCTTGAGCTGCGGATCGAGGCGGAGTACGGCGCCTGCGCCGGCAAGACCGATATTGCCAAGCGGGCCAAAGAGCGGAACTACGACGCGATCCACGATACGGTCCACGAAATGGCCAGGGACGAAGCCCGGCACTGCGCCGGCTTCCGGGGACTGCACAAGCGGTATTTCGGCTGACAGAAACGCCCATGAAGCGCATTACGGATGCCGCGGATCCTGTCCGGAGCTTTCCCGCCTCATGGGCGTTTTTAACATAAGCGCCGTGTATAATAGCCCCCCGGCTACATAAAACCCGGCATGACGGGACAACCGCCTCCACGCGGCCGCCCGGTTTTTTTAAAACTCGGAAACGCTGAAAAAGAGCACTTTGCCGTATTCCGTGCTTCTGATAATCTTCTTGGTAAGATCCACGGCGGCCTGGCCATCTATGCCGGAAACTTCAAATTCCATTTTGAGCCCGTTCTTTTTAATAAAGCCGTATGCTACGCCGTCTTCTTTATAGTTCTCAAGAAGGGTTTTTATGTCGGCGGCTTTCAGCGCGGTACTTACAAAAAGCTTCATTGCTTTTCTCCCTGCTCCCCCTAAAGGTTCTGCCCGTCCGGCGGCGTTTCCCGGCGGGCGGCCGGGAAGGGTCCTTTTCCCCGCAGATCATGGACATAGGTTTTTACAAAAATATCGTACCCCGCCCTTGCTTTTTGGGTTACAAAGATTGAAAGGATCGCCAGAAAAAAGGGAAAGCCCTGGAACAGGTACAGCATTATCAGTTTCAGGGCGCTCCGCAGGGTCAGTAAAAGATAATGCAGCGTCCAGCTCCGGTCAGGATTCATGGGGAGGATCCGCAGGCCCATGATAAACTTTCCCAGGGATGCGCCCTTAAGAAAGAACTGGCCCAGCGCCTCCGCCGCAAACCAGATAAGCAGGGTTTCGATGTAGGCGGCGTTAAACAGCGAAAAAACCCTGTTCATCAATTCCTGGGTTTCCGGTCCGTCCCCCGCTTCCTTAACGGCGTCCATGGCCTCCTTAATCCCCGGATAGTCCGGAGTTCCGGTAATAAGGTAAACGACAAAGACGACAAGAAGGACAAGCGCCGCATCCAGAACAAAGGCAAGAAAGCGGCGCCTGCGGTAACCCGCAGGCGTCTCGCTTAAATGGATCCCCAAAAAACTCATGCTTCCTGCGCTTCCTGCTGCTCCAGTTTGTACTGGCGGTTATCCCAGATTCTGATGAAGGGCAGCCAGCAGACAAAGGCCACGGCAAACAAAATAACGTGCATGACAAATCCCATAAAACTCTGGGTTGTCAGGATGCCGCTGATAAAGAACGGCGTCGTCCAGGGCACGATATAATTTTGCAGCGGGAAAACGCGGATGACCGTTCCGATATACTGTACCGTCATCACAATAGCCGGAGTCAAAATATACGGAACCATCAGGAAGGGGTTCAGCACCACGGGAAGCCCGAAGGTAACAGGCTCGTTGATGTTAAAAATACCGGGGCCGATACTGAGCCGGCCAATTTGTTTTATCAGCTTGGATTTGGCAAAGAGCAGCATGTATACGACAGCCGGCAGGGTACATCCCGAACCGCCAATCCAGACTCCGCATTCGTAAAATGTCAGGGTAACGATATTCCGTGCGCCCGCCAGGTTTTCCGACATATTGACAATCCACATGGGCTCAAAGATCGGAGAAATAACGATTGACGATCCGTGGAGGCCCAGGGACCACAGAAAATGTTCCCCAAAAACCGCGATAAGGGTACCGATATAGGAAGTACCGAAGCCGCGGAGGGGGGTTGAAATTACTTCGGTCACAAATACCGGAAAACTTCCCCAGGGGGTCAGGGAAAAGAGGCCGCGGATGACCAGAAACAGGATAAGTATGACGGCGCCGGGGAGCAAAGCGGTAAACTGCCGGGATATGGCCGGCGGAACCGACTTGGGCAGTTTAATGGTAAAATTTTTCTGTACCAAAATCCGGTAAATCTCACCCACTACCAGGGCAACCACCAGGGCCGTAAAAAGAAGGGTGGCGTCAAAGGTACCCGCGGGCCACGCCGCTTCTCCGTCAAAATCCCCGATGATGTTAATGACAAAAAACGCCGCCAGGGAAAGAATTCCCGCGGGGACACCGTCCAGTTTGTAGCCTCCCGCCAGGGAGTTGGCCACTCCGAAACAGGCTACCAGGGCGACGATGCCGTAGGTGGCGTTCATCAGGATGCCTTCAAAAGCGTTCCAGTTCTCGCCGAAAACCCTGGCCATAAAATCCAGGTAGCCCTGAATGGGAAATTCGGCAATGATCATCGAGAACGCCCCGATGATGAGCAGCGGCATGGTCATCACCAGGCCGTCACGAAGAGCAATCAGGTGCCGCTCGCTGCCAATAGCGCTGGCCACAGGCAAAAATTTGTCTTCCAAAAAATTGCCTACTTTACTAGAATCACTCATAGAACCTCCTCATTCTGCCTGGGTTTTACAAACGAAGGCATGCTTTATGATTTGGCATTGTACAATGCCAATGCATCCCCCAGTATCTTTTTTGTATTTTGAAGGCCGTAATCGCTCATGTTCATCACCATAATAACAGGTATTTTTCCATTATACCTGTCCTGAAACTTTTTGAGAAGGTACCGTACCTGAGGCCCAAGAAGCAGAATATCGGTATGCTCCATCCGGTTGTCCTGGGTTTCTACCGGCAGGGCGTCAACATCCAGATCGAGGCTCATGGCCTTCCCGTCTTCTTTAAGCTTTTCTACCAGTACGCTGGTGGACATTCCCGCGTTACACAAAAGGGTTATAGTCATTGCGGTTCACCTCGTTTTGCAAAATTTTCATAGAGGTCCAGAAATTCCTGGGCCATCTCTTTTGCCAGTATAGCCATGCTGATATGATCCTGCGCGTGGACCATCAGAAGCGAAACGCCGGGAGGATCCCCCCCCGCCTCCGCGCCAAGAAGATCCAGCTGAATATCGTGGGTTTCCTTTATTCCCCTGGACGCGTTTTGTATGCTTGCCCGGGCCTTTTCAAATTCACGGGTTTTGGCATACATAATCGCTTCCATTGAAAAACTGCGGGAATCCCCGGCGCCGGCAATAAGCTGCATTGCGGTTTCCGTCAAGCCCATACCTAACCTCCTTATAAAACAAACCGGAAACCCGGTTATGCGCCCATCCGCCCGCGGAACGGCCGCAAACAACGCTACCAGCCATAGCGTTCCGGTCCCCATGTTTTTTGTTCAACCTGCTGTACGAGGCGGGTTATAGTATTATGGGCGTAATCCCCCTGTACGATAAGCCCCGGGCCGGCGGCGCAGTACGCCCCTATCCTGCAGCCCGGCATCAGCATCGTCCCTACGCCGGTACGGGAATAGTCCCCCACAAAGGAGCCGCAGCCGAAAGACCCGGGCCGTTCCCGCCTGCCGTTTATCCGTATATCCGGAAGGCCGTCGTCAAAGCGCAGGGTTCCGCATACCGTACCCGCCCCGAAGTCCACGCAGGTTCCCACGACGCCGTAGATCTCCCCGTAATGGCTCAGATACACCCTGTCCATCAGGATGCCCCCGAGAAATTCCGCGCAGTGATCCACGACGCAATGATTGCCGACAGAACTGCCGCCGTGAATTTTGGCATAGTCGGTGACCAGGGTATTGCTGCCCAGCAGTACGTTCCCGGCAATAACCGCCCCGCTGTCTATAAGGGTATTATCCCCGGCCGCCAGGCTGCCGCGGACAGAGACACCCTTTCCGATACGGCTGTTCCTGCCCAGCCTGACAAAACCCCGGATGTCGGCGGCAGCGTCAATGGAACTGCCCTCGCCAAGTTCGACGGCCCCAAGACCCGCGCATTCCTGTTCAACCAGCGCGCAGTTCGCTTCGCCCAGATGCCAGGGTTTGTCGATGTCAAAAAACAGGCCCCGGCCGGGAAGCGCGGCCACCGGGTTTTTTACCAGATACAGCGATAGAGCCGCCTCCAGATACCGCTCCCGGGGAGCCCCTTCCCCCGCCTTCATGCCGGGGAAGTACTCCGGAGTATACAGCAGGGCAGTCCTGAAAGAACGGGGAAGGACAAAACCCGCCATCTGGTGGGTCATGGCGTTTCCCCGGTGGTGGGCCCCTATTTCCTTAAGGCGGCCCCCATCCGGAATACAGCATATCCAGTCGGCCGGGCTGCCCTGTACGGGATACACCAGAACCGAAGGGGCCGCGGCATTCCAAAGCATGCGCAGCGACTCCCCGTCAACCAGGGTATCTCCATGGAGGACCAGAAAGGTCTCGCTTTCAATATGGTTAAGCCCCTCTAAAAGGGTTTCGGCGCTTCCGTTTGTTTTTTGGAGCCGATGGACAAAAACAGCCCCGTGATCCGCAAAAGCCGCGGCAATGGTTCCGGCAAATTCTTCCAGGGTTACAATATGCACCGGATCGCCGGTAAAACTCCGGAGGGTATCCACCATGCGGACAAGCAGGGGTTTATTTCCCAAGGGCCGCATGGTTTTGGAGCCGACTTTGTCAAAGGGGAACATTTTTGAACCCCTTCCCCCGGCCAGGATGATAATTTCACGCATCACCCGTCCCCTTGCGCGTAATCGAACAGAACAAACGGGGAACCGGCGGCCGCATAGGGAACCAGGGCTTCCCCGTCGGGATGAACAAAACCCAGCACGTTTACCGCGTTATTCGCCCCCTGGGCTTCTAGCGCAATGTGGACTTCCCCGGCGTACTGCCCGCCGGTTTCGTTGTCCATGGTAACCGAAAAAGGAGGAGCGGCGCAGCAGCGGAAGGGCGGCGCTCTAAGGCCCCGGGCGCCGGTTCCCCGGATCACGGAACGGGGAGCGTCGGACCGGTTTGCGAGAACCCGGCCCGACAGTTCCCGGCGTATACCGGCGGGACATTCCCGGTAATACACCACCGGTATACGAAGGGGGCCTGAACTCCGGAGGCGGGAGAGGGCCCGCAGTTCTTCGGGGGAGGCGGCGGAATCCCCTATGTAGACCGTCGATATTCCCTCAAGAAAAAGAACCGCGGCGGCGCTTTCCGGGGGAATTTCCCGGAACGATTCAACAGTACAGATTCCCCGGCCCGGACCGTGCAAAACCGAAGGGGAAGCCAGGGAAGCGGCAAAGGCCGAACACCGGATCCCGTATCCGGCAAAACAGGCGGTTACCGCCCTGAGCCGCGAAACCGCCAGCCCCGTTCCCCGGCGGGGATAAAAGTTAAACCCGCCGCTTACCCGGGAACGGATTCCCTGAGTGGAAACCAGGGTTCCAGCTTTCTCAAACAGCGCGCACAATTCCCCGGCTTCATCAGCCCCTCCGCTCCCGCGGGGATCAATGCCGGATACGTTGATCTCCAGATCCAGGCCTTCACCGTTGGCACTCAGGGCGGCAAGTTCGGCGGGAGAAAGGCCGCTGTCCACCCGCAGCGCGCCGGCGCCCAGGGACTTGAGCCTGGAAAGGGCCGCCGCGGCGCCGCCGAAATACTCAAACACCCTGTCGTTAACGTCGACGGTAACAAAGAGGCCGCGATCCCCGCACAGGGCAAAGGCCTTCTCAAAAACCGGGGAATCCGGGGGAAGAGCGCCTTTAAAGTCAAGATCTTTCAGGATAAAGGACATGAACGCCCGGGAAAAACCCAGGGA
>JAISDG010000127.1 GCA_031265015.1 Spirochaetaceae bacterium
CATGAGCTTGAAGAAGGGGGAACGCCCCTCACAGCCGATGTGCTGCGTGCGGAGTACCGGGGCCTTCTCGAAAAATATTTCGGCCCGGCCATGGTACTGGAACCCGAAAGCGATCTTGAGGGACTGCGCATACCTCATTTTTACCGGGCCTTTTATGTGTACAAGTACGCCACAGGTATTTCCGCCTCCTATGCCCTGGCGGAACGGGTTCTTTCCGGCGGGAAAAAAGAACGGGACGATTACTTTGCCTTTCTTAAATCCGGCGGTTCCCGGTTTCCCCTTGAATCCCTCAAACTTGCGGGGGTGGATATGTCCGGCCCCGCGCCGGTAGAAGCGGCCTGCCGGGCTTTTGGCCGGCTGGTGGACCGGCTGGAAACCCTGCTGTGAAGGGGCGCAAATAAAGAACCTTTTGCCCCGCCTTCGGCGCCCTGGTTTCTCTTTACCGACCGCTTAATACCCCAGTTCGGTAAGCCGGGCCAGGACTTTTTCCGTCAGCAGCTTGAACCGGGGCGGCAGGGGGTCGCCGCCGGGTACGCTGTAGCGGGCCAGGAGGCTTTCAAATTCGTCCTGAGCCAGGGCGTATTTTCTCTGTTTGTAATGAATAAAGGCAATTTCATATTCCCCTGTGGCAAGGTATTCCGCTGAATCGCCGTGCCGTTCCAGCAGCGCTCCGTAATACTGAAGGGCTACTTTGTACTTGTTAATGTCCGTTGCTTCCTGGGCTTTTTGGATCAATTTATTGGGCGGCATGTCGCCGGGTATTTCCACCACGGTGGCGCAGGCGGCAGCCAGGGCCAGCAAAGCCGCGGCGGTAAAGGCAGTTCGGATTTTCATAAGTCCCAGTATACCGTAAAAGCCGGTGCTAGGTAAGGCCTGGCGGAGCTTATCCTCACGAAAGCGGTGTTTTTCCGTATTGTATAAATATGTACAAAGCATGTATAAATATTACATGACAGCAGGCATTATCGGCGCCACAGGATACGCCGGCGCGGAACTGGCAAGGATCCTCTGGGCCCATCCGGAGATCCGTTCCCTGGTTCTTGCTTCGGTAAGCCGTCAGGGCGAAGCCATAACCGGCATCTATCCCAATTTTTTGGAAGCGGCAAAAACCGGCAGCGACAAATTCGGATCCGGTATCCTGGAAACGCCGGAAAACCTGATCCGCCGTTCCGATATTGTGTTCGGCGCGCTTCCCGCGGGAGCCGGGGAAGGTTACGCGAAAGCCTCTCTTGACCGGGGCGTTTCCTATATCGATCTGTCCGCGGATTTCCGTTTTGATGAAGACGAGGCGGCCTATGCCGCGTGGTACGGAAAATCCTGGCGGTACCCGGAACTGCGCCGCCGTTCGGTTTACGGCCTGCCGGAACTGAACCGGCGGCGTATCCGGGAGCTTGCCGCCGCGGGGCCGGTGGTGGCCGGCAACCCCGGCTGTTATCCGACGGCGGTAAGCCTTGCCTGTTATCCTCTGCTGGATCCCGCCGGCCCCGTACGGAAGGCCGGTCCGGCGCTTGCTCCGGGTTCGGCGATCATCGCCGACGCCGTTTCCGGAGTAACCGGAGCGGGCAGGGAACTGGGCCGTCCCTACCATTTCCCCGAATGTTCCGGCTCGGTGAGCGCCTATAAAGTGGGAACCCACCGGCATACGCCGGAAATCAGCCGTACCCTCATGAAAATGTCCGGCGCTCCGGTACCCCTGGTGTTTACCCCCCACCTGGGACCCTTTAACCGGGGCATTCTGGCGACGGTGTACATGTTCCTGGCGGGAACGGGGACGGCGGAAACTTCCGCGGTTTCCGCGGTTTCCCCCGGCGGGCAGGGGGAAACCGCAGAAAAGCTTGCGCTGATCCGGGAAGCCTACGCGGCCTTTTATAAAGACGAGCCCTTTGTCCGGGTTCTCCCCGAAGGGGTTTCCGCTGCCACGGGCCGGGTGCGGCGATCAAATTTCTGTGATCTGTCGGTACATCTTGACGGGACCGGTTCGGTACTGATTGTCGAATCGGCCATAGACAATATGGTAAAGGGAGCCGCGGGCCAGGCTGTTCAGAACATGAACCTGATCTGCGGCTTTGCGGAAACCGCGGGGCTGGAAGCCCTGCCGTCCCTCTTTTGAGGTATCCGTGAAAGAACTCGAAGGCGGGGTCTGCGCCCCAAGGGGATTCAGGGCCGGGGGGATCCGCTGCGGCATCAAGGCCGGCGGGGACAAACGGGATCTGGCCCTGATCTGCTCCGATGGGCCCTGTGTTTCCGCCGCGGTCTTTACCTCGAACCGGGTACAGGCGGCGAATATCCTGGTAAGCCGGGAGCACAACAAGGCGGGAAAGATCCGGGCGGTGATCGCCAATTCGGGAAACGCCAATGCCTGTACCGGCCAGGCGGGGATTGCCGCGGCCCGGCGCATGGCTTCCTTGGCCGCGGAGTGTCTGGGGATAAGCGCCGGAGAGACGGCGGTAGCGTCCACCGGAGTTATTGGCGTACCCCTGCCCATTGAAAAGATAGAAGCGGCCATGGGCCGGCTTGCTGCCTCCCTGGACCCCGGCGCGGCCGGTCATGACGCCGCCCTGGAGGCGATCATGACCACCGATACCCGGAAAAAGGCCGGGGCCGTGGAATTGACGCTGCCGGGTTCGGCCGCGGGCCCGGTCCGTATCGGCGCCATGGTAAAGGGGTCGGGGATGATCCATCCCAATATGGCCACCATGATCGGCGTCATTACCACCGACGCGGTCATCGGCTCCGAGGAACTGGACCGGGCTTTGCGCCGGACGGTAAACCGTTCCTTTAACCGGCTGACGGTGGACGGGGATACCTCTACCAACGACATGGTCCTTGCCATGGCAAACGGCGCGGCGGGGAACCCGCTTATTGCCCCGGGGGGCGCGGCGTATGAAGCCTTTGCCGGGGCCCTGGAAGCGCTCTGCGTAAAGCTTGCCAGGGCCATGGCCCGGGACGGGGAAGGGGCAACCAGGCTCCTCACCGTGACGGTCCGGGGTGCCGCGTCGGAGGAAGACGCCGCGGTCCTGGCCCGGTCCGTGGCGGGATCAAGCCTGGTCAAGGCCGCCTGCTTCGGAGCGGACGCTAACTGGGGCCGGGTCCTTTGCGCCCTGGGTTACGCGGGGGTTCCCTTTGAACCGGAACGGACATCGGTCCGGTTTGCCGGAGCTTCGAGGAGCGTCGTGGTCTGCGAGGGGGGATGTTCCGTTCCCTTTTCCGAGGAGGACGCGAAACAAATCCTCCTGGAAGAGGAGCTTGAAATCCTGGCGGTCGTGGGCGGCGGTCCGGGGGAAGCTTCTGCCTGGGGCTGTGATTTAAGTTACGATTACGTAAAAATCAACGGGGACTACCGTTCATGAAAGAGGATTATGAAAGAGATGGATAACGCCGGCAGGGCCCGGGTCCTGATCCAGGCCCTGCCCTATATCAGGCAGTTCAGGGGAAAGACCGTGGTCGTCAAATACGGCGGGAACGCGATGATCAACGCCGGACTAAAGGCGGCGGTAATGGAGGACCTGATCCTCATGTCCTATGTGGGAATCAGGATTGTGCTGGTCCACGGCGGGGGCCCGGAAATCGAAGGGATGCTCCATGCCCTGGGAAAGGAAAGCCGCTTTGTGGACGGGCTCCGCTATACCGACGAGGAAACCATGGCGGTGGTCCAGATGGTCCTCTGCGGCAGGGTGAACAAGGACATTACCGCGCTCATTGAAAATTCCGGCGGCCGGGCCCTGGGGCTCTGCGGCATCGACGGCGCGATGCTCCGGGCCCGGCAGTTCAGGCCCGGCGGCGGGGACATCGGCATGGTAGGGGAAATTGTCTCGGTCAATACCCAGGTGCTGGAACAGATTCTGGCCGCCGGGGCGATCCCCGTGGTGTCTTCCGTGGCCCTGGGCACGGAAGCGGATACGGGAAAGGTCTTTAACGTCAACGCCGATACCGCCGCCGCAAAAATAGCCGCCGCCCTCGGGGCGGAAAAAATGATCCTGATGACCGACGTCCGGGGTATACTGAAGGATGTCCACGACGAGGGTTCCCTTATCAAAGTTCTTTCCCGTTCCGGCCTGGAGGAACTGAAACGGAACGGAACCGTCAGCAAGGGAATGATCCCCAAGGTTGACTGCTGCTCCCTGGCCATAGACGGCGGGGTAGGGAAGGCCCACATCATTGACGGGCGGCTTCCCCATGCTCTTTTAATTGAACTTTTTACCGACGAAGGCATCGGTACCATGATAGAATGATAGGAATGATAACGATAGAAAAACGATAACCACGGAGTGTGCGATGGCCGATTGTTTTATGAATACCTACCACCGGCTCCCGGCGGTTTTTACCGGAGGGGAAGGGGTATGGCTCTACGATACGGAGGGGAAAGCGTATCTGGATTTTACCTCGGGGATTGCGGTAAACTGCCTGGGACACAATCATCCGGCGCTGGTCAGGGCCCTTTCGGAACAGGCGGCGAAGCTTATCCATACCTGCAATTATTACCAAAGCGATGTAAGCCTTGTATTTGCGGAAAAGCTGGTCAAGGCCTGTATGAAAGCGGGAATGCAAAAGGTGTTTCTGGGCAATTCCGGGGCGGAAGCCAACGAGGGGGCCTGCAAGATTGCCAGAAAATATTCCCTCAAAAAATACGGTCCCGGCAGGCATACCATCGTAACCCTGAAAGGGAGCTTCCACGGCAGAACCATCACGACCCTTTCGGCCACGGGGCAGGAGAAGTTCCACCGGGATTTCGGTCCCTTTACCGGGGGATTCCGGTTTATCCCCGGCGGGGACCTGGAAGAACTTGACCGGGCCCTGGATCGGAAAACCACCGCGGGCTTTCTGGTAGAGGCGATCCAGGGCGAAAGCGGGATCATCCCCCAGGGTGAGGAGTACATCAGGACCGCGGCACAGCTCTGCGCCGAACGGGACATCCTTCTTATGTTTGACGAAATTCAGTGCGGCCTGGGCAGAACCGGAACCTTCCTTGCCCTGGAAGCCTACGGAGTACGGGCCGACATGGTTACCCTCGCCAAGGGGCTTGCTGGCGGCGTTCCCGTGGGGGCGGTGCTGGCGGGAGAAAAGGCCGCCGGTGTCCTGCAAACCGGGGACCACGGCTCCACCTTTGGGGGAAATCCCCTGGCCGCCGCCGCGGGTATTGTGGTTCTGGACACGGTGACCGATCCGGCCTTCCTGGGGGAAATCGCCCGGAAAGGCCGCCGGCTTATGGATACGGTCCGTTCATGGAACCATCCGCGGGTCCGGGAAATCCGGGGCCGGGGCCTTATGGCGGGGGTTGACATCGACCGCGACGCCTGGCCGGTACTGGAAGCGTTAATCCGCCGGGCGGAAAAAGCCGGCGGGCCGGACGCGGCGCCGAGTACGGCGGCGGCGCCGGATACGGCGGGGCTGCTGCTCTTAAGCGCCGGAGAACGGACCCTGCGGTTCCTGCCCCCCTATACGATTGCCGACGGGGAAATTGACCGGGGGCTGGAGATTCTTAAAACCCTACTGGATACCCTGTAAAGTCCTGAAGGAGGTACTTCGAATGACAGCGGTAAACAAAAAATCCGAGTTAGTCAGCTGGTCTTCCACGTTCTCGGTGGGAATAAAACTTATCGACGATCAGCACAAGGAACTTCTTAACCTGACCAACGATCTGTTTAACCACTGCGTTGGGGACGATGCGGAAGAACGGGCCTATTTTGAAAAGGTAATCCACGAAGCCGTTAAGTATGTAAAAATCCACTTCGCCACGGAAGAAAAGATCATGCGGAAAACCAATTTTAGCGGGTTCCTTGACCATAAACGGGAACACGAAGCCTTTGTGCTGACGGTGGTGGAACAGATTCAGGCCTTTAACGAAGGGAAAAAATTCACCCTCACCGCCTTTACCAAATTCCTTAAAAACTGGATATTAACCCACATTGCCCTTCAGGACAAACAGTACTTTGAGTACTTTAAAAAAGTCGCCACCCGGAAAAGCGACGGCAAATTAAGCATTACCCGGGAAGATCTGACCCGCTATTCCGCGTCAAAATCCGGCATCCAAGGAGCTGTCTAGAAAGTACAATTTCCAGCAGCCCTTTTTTGCCATCCAGGCGGATTTTTTGAACGTTTAGAATTTCGAGGGAATGTGGTTCCGGGTCAGGCCGTTTTTTGATTGTTTAGCCGGTACATCCGCTTCAAATTGTACCCTAAAGCAAGCAGTCTCCGTTCCGTGGAGATTTTCGCCGTTCCCCGCAACAGAAAACGCCTGTATCCCTGGTTCCCTTTCAGTTGCCCAAAGACGGTCTCCAGAGCCGCAGCCGGCGTTCGTTCCGTTCTATCACCCGGTTCCCTTGCTTTTTCAACCGGCAATACTTACAACTTTCACATTCATACCGGTCTACCCGTATCTTATATCCCGCATCAGTCTTTTCCTTCCGCGTCTCCCTATAGACAAGCCGCCTCCCGGCAGGGCATACGTAATAGCGCTCTTTTCCGTGGTATTCCCGGGTCTCCGTATTCCACCGGTCGTCTTTCCACTTCCGGCTCCGCTCTTTCCGGTGCATCCCGTACTTCACCACCGCCGTAATCCCCCGGTTCTCCGGATACCCGTAATTTTCTTCGCTCCCGTACCCGGCGGCGGCTGTCAAATACCACCGGCAAAGCCGGTGGCTTGTTTTTATGAACCGTTCAAAGCGGTTGATTTTGGAACCGCCGCGTTAAGTTTCCCTGTTCATTTCACTATTTGCTTCTTTTTTTTCGTCATGTACTGATTGAGGAGGAGGAAAAATAGTTTAAAGATTTTTGTTTGAAAGCTCTTGACAAAAGGCACATCATATCAGTCCGTGTCTGTCCGCGTAGAGCGGTCAACCTGTTCCCTGCTCATAACCCGGAGTCCGAACATCTGCCGGGCCGTGTCCTCCAGGTACTTCAGGGTCATTCTGTTTTTGTAGTGCCTTCCCGCGAGCTCCTCCGTATAATCCCAGAGGGGGTACACGGTAAAGGG
>JAISDG010000023.1 GCA_031265015.1 Spirochaetaceae bacterium
GTGAAACCCTGAATAACTGGACAAAGTATAGTAGTACCGGATGAGGGTATCGGCTTACAGCGTACAGGGGCTGTCCGAAAAGTAAGGGCAGCCGGGCCGGGAAGATCGCCGTCTTTGAGTGGGACAGCGAATTGCTCAGGACCCCGGAGCCGGAACAAAGCCTGCGGACTGCCCGCAGGCTTTGTTTTTTTTGAGGGAGGGGCGGTTATACCCAGTTTTCCGTCAACAGGTTATGGATATTTGCGAAATGTTTTGTATTGTTGGTAACAAGCGTTAGATCATAGGTCTGACAAAATCGTCCGGTATAGCTTCCCCCTCTATGGATTCCAATTCCCGGAAAAACGTATCCCATGCGCCGTACTTGCCGTCTACAAGGAACTTTCCTGGGCCTACGGCCGCGGCAGGACAGGGTGCGCTTTTGCACAGCAAAACCGCAAGCCCAAAATCCGCCGGGGATGGCGTGCCCGAAGGGGCGCCATGGATGGCGCTGTGACCATGCCTGTCCGCCAGCGGCGGACAGGGCTGCGGTTTTGCAAAGCAAAACCGCGAGCCCAAAATCCGCCATGGATGGCGGATTTTGGGCAGCCTTCCCGCAGGCCCCCCTTTTCTGCTATACTGGGCGCATCTTTTAGAAATCCCGGTTCCCGGGCCCGGGCCTGTGTGCCCGCCCGGCGATATGGCGGAGCGGAGTTGTTTTGTTCCTCAAACGTCTTGATATTTTCGGCTTTAAGTCCTTTGCGGACCGCACCCAGGTTGAATTTGCCGACGGCATTACCGCCCTGCTGGGGCCCAACGGCTGCGGTAAATCCAATGTGGTGGACGCGGTTAAGTGGGTTTTGGGGGAACAGGCCGCCAGGACCCTCCGGGCCGAAAAGATGGAAGACGTTATCTTTAACGGCTCCGAAAACCGCAAACCCCTCAATGTGGCGGAAGTAACCCTTACCCTGGCCAACGACAACGGGCTTCTTCCCCTGGACAGGCCGGAAATAGAAATCCGGCGGCGGCTCTACCGTTCCGGGGAGAGCGAGTACCACATCAACGGCGATCAGGTACGGCTTAAGGAAGTGCGGGAACTGTTCTGGGATACCGGGGTGGGGAAGGCCGCCTATTCGGTGATGGAACAGGGCAAGATAGACCAGATTCTTTCCAGCAAGCCCGAGGAGCGGCGCTACCTTTTTGAGGAGGCCGCGGGAATCACCCGGTACAAGGCCCGTACCGCCGAGGCGGAACGGAAGCTGGAAAAAACCGAGGAAAACATGCGCCAGGTAGAGGGGATCCTGGGCGAGGTAAAACGTTCCTACGATTCCCTGAAACACCAGGCGGAAAAGGCCCTGAAATCCCGGACCCTCAGGGACGAGATCTTCCAGCTGGAACTGGACATCCAGCTCCTGCGGCTTAAGCAGTTCCGGTACGATAAAAACGGCAAGGACGAAGACCTCCACAGGCAACGGAACCGGCGGGACGCCATCAAGGCGGAAATCGATGAGCTTTCCAAATCCCTGGCGGAAAACCTGGATACGGTTAATTCCCTGGAAGAAAAGCTCGTGGAATACCAGAAGAATATGTACGGCCTGGCGGTGGAAAAGGCTGCCCGGGAAAAGGAAGGCCGGCTCCTGTCGGAGCAGAGCGCCCAGCATAAAGTCAAGATAAGCCAGAACGAGGAACGGGAGCGGGCCGCGGCGGCCAGAATTGAGGAGCTCAACCGGGACGCGGCGGAGCAGGACGGGGCGGTCAGGGATCTGCTCAAGCAGGCCGCGGATATAGAGGCAAATATCAAATCCTTCGAGGAAAGCATCCGGCTGGCGTCCTCCCGGATTACGGAAAACGACGCCATGGTCCGGGAAAAAGAAGGGGAGATCCGCGGCCTGGAGGCGGAGCGGGCAAAGCTGGAAAAGGACCTGGAGGCGGTTACCGACGACATCGTGGCCGCCCTGGACGCCGGTTTGAAGGAAGCGGGTTATTCCGCCCAGGAACGGCGCGGCGCCGAGGCGGCCCTGGCGGAAACCCTGGGCCGCCTGAGGGAATTGCTTGCCTCCGGCGACGCCGGGGCGGCGGCCGGCGGCGGTGATACCGCCAACGGCGATGCCGGCGTTCCGGAAGCCGGGGCCCTTAAACTGACGGACCAGGCCATCGAGCTGTTCGACCGGTACCGTAAAACCGTCCCTGTTTTTATCGATGATTTTCTCGCCCCCCAGGGGATTATCACCCGGAAACGGGAAATTGATGCCGGTATCCGCGCCGGGGCCGAGGAGATCCTGGCGCGGCGGGAGCAGATTGCCGCCCTGCGCCGGGACAACGAGGAACTGGCCGGCAAAATCGATCACTACCGGGCCACCCTGGAAGAGCTGCGGGTAAACCGGGTCCGGATGGATACCCAGGCCAAGGCCGCGGAAGAACAGGCCCGGCTGCTCCGCCGGGAACTGGCGGGCCAGGAGGGGCTTTTAAAGCAAATCCGGGATGAAATCGGCTTTGACCGGAAACGGCTGGAGGAACTGGCGGGACGCATCGCCGGGGCCGAGGCGGACCTCGCCGGCATCGAAAAACGGGGCAAGGAATTTGCCGCGGAACTGCAAAAACTGGAAAAAGACATCAGCCTGAAAAACGGCGACGCCGCGGGCAAACAGGAAAACCTGAAAAAACGCAGCGCCGATCTTGCTAAGGTACAGGAAATCCTGGAAAAGATACATTTGAACCTGGTGCAGGCCGAAACGGAAATCAAGAACATCCAGGACAACTTTCGGGAGACCCATTCCCGGGATCTTTTGGAATTCGAGGACCGGATTTTTACCATCACCGCGCCCCCTTCGGAACTGCGGGAAAAGCTTTCCGGCGTTAAGGGAAAGCTCCAGGAACTGGGGCATGTCAATTTGATGGCGCCGGAAGAATTCGCGGAGGCAAAAGACCGGTATGAATTCCTTTCGGGCCAGCTGGCGGACCTTGTCAAGGCCAGGGCGGATCTGGAAGCGATGACCGCGGAGATCCGCCATGAGTCGTCGGAACTTTTCATTGCCACCTATAACCGGATCAAAAAGAATTTTCACAATATGTTCCGCCGTCTCTTTGGCGGCGGCCGGGCGGAATTGCGGCTGGTGGATCCCAACCATGTCCTGGAATCGGGGATCGAAATTTTTGCCCAGCCGCCGGGCAAAAAGCTGGAAAACATCACCCTCCTTTCGGGGGGCGAAAAATCCATGGCCGCCGTGGCCCTGCTTTTTGCTACCTACATGGTTAAGCCTTCGCCGTTCTGCCTGCTGGATGAAATTGACGCCGCCCTGGACGAAAACAACGTGATCCGCTTTGTCCAGCTGCTGCGGGAATTCGGCGGTACCAGCCAGTTTATCGTCATTACCCATAACAAAAAAACCGTTACCGGCGCCCAGACCCTGCTGGGGGTAACCATGGAAGAGTCGGGGGTAACCAAGCTTATTTCGGTACGGCTGGAACACGAAGACGAAAATGCCCGGACCGCCGCTGCCTTTCCCGGCGAGCTTTTTGTGGAAGAGGATGTGGAACCGGAAGAAGGCCGGGAGCTTCCCCTGGGGGTGGATGATCCGGCCAAGGTTAAGGACGCGGATATACGGCCCATCCGCTCGCCGGTTAAAAAGGACGCCCCGGAAAATGGTTAAGAAGATAAATTTACCGCCAGGTCGCGGAAGTCGAAAAAGTCGTCTATGATAAAAATCCTTCCCTTCTTCCATTCCCGGCGGCCGTGGAGTTTGCTGCGCAAACTTCTTGACAAATTACCCCGTAAAGGTGTAGCGTTGCCTGAAAGGGGGCATTTGCCGTGATTCTGCAGCGCAGCACACCACATCGCACGCCCCCCCAACACTCACCGTCATCTTCCGGCAAAAACCCAGGTAACCGCTTCTTCCGGGGGAGAACTATGCCCCCGGGGCTCCACCGGTGGCTCGCCGCCGCGGCTCTGCTGGCCCTGGCCCTTCCCGC
>JAISDG010000024.1 GCA_031265015.1 Spirochaetaceae bacterium
GCGCTCAGCCCCGAAGCGGAAGAGCTGGTCCGGCTTGGGGTAAGCTATCATGACCAGGGCGACTATGAAACCGCCATTGGCTATTACGACGCGGCCCTGGAGCTGGCGCCGGATCATCCGGTGATCCTGTATGAAAAGGCCTTTTCGTACATGTATATGGGGAATTCCGAAACGGCCCTGGCTGTGGCGGAACAGGGCATCGCCGCCGCCGAACAGCGGGGCATGGGGGACGTCATCCCCAGCCTTTTTGACATCAAAGGCTCCGCCCTGGATAATCTGGACCGCAGCGCCGAGGCGATAGAAGTGTACCTGGCCGCGATAAACCAATACGGCGTTTCCAGCACTTTTTTGTACTATAATCTGGGCTTAAGTTATTACCGCAGTGAAAAGCGCGCCGAAGCCCGGGAAGCGCTGCTCCGGGGCCTGCTGCTTAATCCCAATCATCCCAGCAGCAATTTACTTTTGGGACGGATCTCTCTGGAAGAGGGTCAAAAGACCCAGGCTTTTTACGCCTTCTGTTACTTCCTGCTGCTGGAACCGAACACCGACAGGGCGGCCCAGACTTACAATACCCTGCTGCAGCTGCTTACAAAACAGGAGCAGGGGGGCCTTGTGGACAACGGGACTTTTACCTCTTCGGATATGGTTATCGCCCTTAGTTTTGTTCTGGACGATGAAAACGCGGGTAAAAGCGACGCGGAAAAAATCAGGGCCAAGCTGTACTATCTGTTAACTTCCCTGGAAGAACTGAAAAACGCGGGAAAAATAGAACGCGGCGCCGGGGATGAATTATACTGGGACTTCTACGCGCCCTTCTTTAACCGGATTGCGGTATCCGGCTATTTTGGGACGTTTTGCCGCTATATAGCCCTTACCTCCGATCCCGGCGCGGATGACTGGATTGTAAACGGCCGGGAAGAAATCGACGGGTTCTTTGAGTGGCTTAACGAAGCCCCCGCGGAATAACGCCGCGGAGTGCCGGAGGGCTGTATGTTCCCGCTTATCGGCCTTACCGGCCTGTACTGTTCCGGTAAAAACCACGTAGCGTCCCTGCTGGAAAAACGGGGGTTTCCCGTTCTGGATGTGGATAAACTGGGACACGAAGTTCTTGAGACGAAGCGGGAGGCCCTGGTCCGCCGTTTTGGTTCCGGCATTCTGGATCCGGCCGGCCGGATAGACCGGCGGCTTCTGGGGGCGCTGGTGTTCGGCAGGCCGGAGGTCCTGGCCGTGCTGGAAGGTATCGTTCATCCCGCGGTCAACGATCTAACCGCCCGCTGGATAGACCGCCAGGCGGGGCCCTGCGTGATCAACGCCGCGCTGCTCCATAAATCCGCGGCCTTTTCCCGGCTTAACGCGGTGCTGGTGGTCCGCGCCCCCCTGCCGGTACGGTTCCTGCGGGCCCGGAAACGGGATGCCCTGCCCCCGGCGGCGCTGATCCGGCGCTTTTCCAGCCAAAAGGATTTTCCCCTTCAAAGCCGGGGGGCTCAACTTTTTCCTTCCGCCGCCGATATTTATATCGTAGAAAACCCCGGTTTTCCCGGTTCCCGGCGGAGCCTGGAAAAGCGGATAGACGCTATACTGGAAGGGTTACAGAATCATGGAAAAGAAGAAATTACTGCTTACGGCGGTTTCGGTGGGAGTATTCCTGGTCGTGGTGATAAGCGCGGCGCTCCTGGTCTTTAGGCCCGGCGGGGCGGCCCCGGAAACTTCAATGTCCTACCGCCAGATTAACGGCGATCCGGGACGGTCCGCGACAACCGATCCGGTCGAACTGATTCGGGACGACTCTTTCCGGGGGCTTCAGAATCCCGATTCGGTTTCCCCCATCTATAGCGTTGAAAGCGCCGGGCAGATTGCGGAGCAGGCCGGTGAAACCGCCACGGTGATCAGCGTTCCCAAGCCCACCGCCGCCGCTGTCCCCGTCGCGGCCGCGGTTCCCGCAAAACCCGCCGCCGCGGCGCCCGCGGCCAAACCAAAAGCCCCGGCCCCGGCTCCCAAACCCGAGGCCGCCTCTGCGGCCGCGGTCGCGGCCCGTCAAAGGTACCGCGATTTCTGGGTTCAGGCCGGTTCCTTTTCTACCAGGGAACGGGCCGACGGGGTTAAGCATAACCTGGACGACAAGGGCATTTCGGCGGTTATTACGAACCAGGACATTAACGGCAATACCTATTACCGGGTCCGCGTAGGTCCCTATACTTCCCAGAACGAGGCGGACTACTGGCTGGCAATGATAAAATCCATCGACGGTTTCCAGGACAGCCAGATTTGGGAAAGCCAGTCGGTGCGCTGATTTAACCGGCTTTTCTTCCCAGGACGATCAGCTTAACCGCCGTTGAATCATAGGGCCGTTCATCCCAGTCGCCGTAAACTTCCGCGGAGGCAAAGCCCGCTTCCAGCAGCAGGGCCCGCAGTTCCGAAGCGGCGTAAAGCCGGTGGACAAAGGTTTTTTCGATAACCCCGCCTTCAATGGCGGGGTCTTTGGCGGAAAGGCCTTTATTCCCGGCCCCCGCGGGATAGTTCCTTTCGGGAATAAGCCGCCAGGTATTTTTCATCGCTCCCCAGGAATCCAGCGCCTTGTATTCGGTTAACACAAAAAAACCCGCCCGGCGGAACCACTCGGATTCGACAAAGTCCCGGGCCAGAATTTCCTTGCCCAGGGTTTCGATAAAAAAAACGCCCCCCGGTTTAAGGGATTCAAAGGCATTGCGGACCAGGCGTTTATCATCCGCCGGATCTTCAAAGTAGCCGAAGGAATTGTACAAATTGACGGCGATGTCGAAAGCGCCGGGCCGTTTAAACAAACGGACATCCTCAAGGATGAATTCCGCGTCAAGTCCTTCCGCCGCGGCGTCTTCCCGGGCGGTCTCCAGGTATGGCCCGGTAATATCCACCCCGGTCAGGGCAAAGCCCTGGCGGGCCAGCTCCAGGCCGATTCTGCCAAACCCGCAGCACAGGTCCAGACATGCCGGCGGATCTTCCGCTGAACGCAGAGAAGCGGCGCCAAATACCGCCGTTGAACGTAGAGAAGCGGCGCCAGATGCCGCCGTTGAACGTAGAGAAGCGGCGCCAGATGCCGCCGCTGAACGTAGAGAAACGGCGCCATCCGTCCGCGCCAGCCGGATACTGCCGCCGGCCACGGCGGGAACTTCCGCCCAGTGAGCCTTGTCAAACATGATGGGGGCAAAACATTCCCAGAAAAAATCGTCGTTAAACCATTCCTGCCCGAGCATCCTTAAAGGGTTCCGTTAAGGGCCGTCAGTTCCGCCTTGACCGCCGCGGCAATTTCCGCCGCGGCTTCGCCGGGCGGAACAAGCCGGGCTTCTTTTTCACCGCGGCGCTTTACTTCCACCCGGGGGATTCCTCCGGCCAGGTTCTTGTCTCCCGCCACGATACGCCAGGGGATGCCGATAAGATCCGCGTCGTTAAATTTGACCCCGGCCCGTTCGTCCCTGTCGTCAAGCAAGACCTCCAGTCCCGCGGTTTCCAGTTCCTTCGCAAGATCGTCGCAGGCATCTTTAACCGCCCCCGAGTATTTGATGGGAATAATGATGACATGGTAGGGGGCCACCGTGACGGGCCAGACAATGCCCTGGTCGTCGTGGTGTTCCTCGATAATCGAAGCCAGGGTACGGTCCAGGCCTATGCCGTAACAGCCCATGACGGGGGTATGGCTTTTACCGTTTTCATCAAGGTAGGAAACGCCCATGGAAGCGGTATATTTACTGCCCAGCTTAAAGATGTGCCCCAATTCGTTACCCTTCTTTTCGTAGAGTTCTCCGCCGCAGAGGGGACACCGGTCCCCGGCCTTTACCGTGCGGACATCGGCGGTGAGCCAGGGAATAAAGTCCCGGCCATAGGCGGCGTGCCGGTAATGCTTGTCCTTTTCCAGCGCCCCGGTAACTGCATCGTTCATGCCGGTAACGGTCTGGTCGGCGATTACCGGTACGGCGGCCAGGCCCACGGGCCCCGCAAAACCTACCGGCGCGCCGGTGATCCGCACCACGTCGGTGTCGGCGGCCAGGCCCGCTTCGGAAGCCTTTAACGCCGCGGCAAGCTTTACCTCGTTGACGTCCAGGTCGCCGCGGATCGCCACCGCGAAGAACGCTTCGCTGTAGGTTTCGGGCGCGCCGGGGGCGGCCCGGCGTTTTACCAGGCTGCCGCAGCCCGGCGCGGCGCTTAAATCCAGCTCCACGTTTACCGCCCGGTAGATCAGGGTTTTGATAAAGCCCGCCGCTTCGGTTTTAAGAAACGCGCAGAGTTCTTCGATAGTTTTAACTTCCGGGGTATCGATTTTTTCCACCGGCGGCGTCTTGGCCGCCGCGGCAAGAGCCAGTCCGGCATTAAACCGGGGGCTGTAGTCCGGTTTACATTCGGCCTTTTCCACATTGGCCGCGTAGTCGCAGCTTTTGCAGAGGAGGAGGGTATTGTCGCCAATATCGCTTTCCACCATGAATTCTTCGGAGCCGGAGCCGCCCATGGCCCCCGAATCGGCCCTGACGGGGATCACCGTAAGGCCGCAGCGTTTGAAAATTTTCCGGTACGCCGCCTCCTGAGCCCGGTAATGTTCGTCCAGGCTTTCTTCGCCGGCATGATAGGAATAGGCGTCCTTCATGACAAATTCCCTGCCCCGCATCACGCCGTACCGGGGACGGATTTCGTCCCGGTATTTGGTATTAATCTGGTAGAGAGACAGGGGAAGCTGACGGTAACTGGAAAGTTCGTCCCGGACGATGCTGGTAAAAGCTTCCTCCGCGGTGGGGGACACCACAAAGTCCGCGTCCAGCCGGTTTTTGATCCGCAGCAGCGCTTCCCCCATGGAATCCCAGCGGCCCGATTCTTTCCACAGCTCGCCGGGGACCACCACGGTGGGCTTTATCTCCAGGGACCCGATGGCGTCCATTTCTTCCCGGATGATGGTTTCCACCCTGCGGAAACACCGGAGCCCCAGGGGAAGGTAGGCAAAGAGGCCGTTGGAAAGTTTACGGATCATCCCCGCGCGGAACATAAGCCGGTGGCTCGCGATAACCGCGTCCCCGGGAACTTCCCGCAGGGTAGGAATAAAGGTCTGGGAAAATTTCATGGCGGTACAAAGTCTCCTTAACTTGATCTGTCCGATCTGTGGCCGTGTAAGGTGATGCCGCGGAACAGCGCCGGGAAGATTATCTCACCGTTATCCTGATACTGCGGCCGTTGGCCAGGCTGATTACCCCCTTCAGGGGATGGACGCCGCCTTTCCTGTAGGGCGATGTATCCGCAATTGCGGCGGTATCCATGATCCGTACAGTAAGGCCGAAGGCGCTCCGCTGGATCCGCAGTATCTGGTTGTTTTCATTCCCTATACCGGGCAGTATGGCCGCGGGAGAATTAAGCGTCAGCCCTCCGAAAGGCGCAGTCTGCCGGATGATGGTTTCCTTTTCGTCGGTAATAATCAGTTCCCTGGTTTTAAAGATCCGGGTGAGCAGGAAGATTAGGAAAACAAGGAGCAGGACAAGCAGGATAATGCCGCCTAAAAAAACTCCCGGTACAAGGCCCAGCCCGCCCGCCAGGCGGCGGAGGAAACCCGTAAAACCGGCGTTCCTGGCCGTTTCCAGCCGGGCCGCTTCTTCCGCCTCCGCCCTGGCCCGTTCTTCTTCCTCCAGCCGGGCAATCCGGGAATTAACGTCCACTCCGCTCAAATCCGAACCGGTACTTTGCAGCTGGGAACCGGGAATCAGCTCCGCCACATCCCGGGCCGCGGTCTGCCCGCCGATGCCGATCACGTAGAGAAACCAGCTTCCCCGGGAAATTTTTTCGCCCAGGGTTTTAAAGCGTTCGTCCACGGACAGATCCGCTCCCCGGTATTTGCTTTCCGGGGGGGGGATGTTGATGCCGTCGGTGATAAAGAGGATGACCCGGCGGACCCCGGTTTCTTCCCGCCGTTCCAGGATCTCCGCCAGTTTTTCCATCGCCATGCCGATGTCGGTCCATTCGTTGTCCGGCTGCAGTCCGCGAAGCTCCGATACAAGGGCCGCCTTGTCTTCCCCGGAATGTACCGTCCGGGAAAGCAGTTCCCCGGCGCTGTCGCCGAAGGTAACCAGGGTAAACTGATCCCCCGGTTTAAGCAGGCCGTTGACCACTTCCCGGTCAAGGTAGTCCTGCACATTGGCAAACTTGCCTTCGTCTTTCATGCTCCCCGAAACGTCAAGGATCACAAACACATCCCGCCTGGCGGCGTCCCTGTCTTCCTGGCTTTGGGCAAAGACGGCAAATCCCGTAAACAAAAGGGCCAGCGCCGCAATATGCCGGGCATAGGTTTTCATGGTT
>JAISDG010000029.1 GCA_031265015.1 Spirochaetaceae bacterium
GTAAAGGGCAGCAGATCGTGCAGGAGGGTTTCCACGCTGGGCCGTTTATGTTCTTCCCCGGGTTTTCGGGCGGCCATCAGTTCCGCCAGCACCCGGGCTTCCCGGTCTTTGCTGTTCCCCGGCAGGGCAAGCCCCCAGAGGGCGGCAAGTTTTTCCCTGTCCATGGCGACAAAGCCCGCTTCGGTTATCTCTCCCAGGGGAGCGCCGGAAGCCTTTATCCACAGGGTGGACGTATCTTTAAACGAAGTATTGCCCCCTCCGGCAATAACATAGTCCGGATTGCCGCCGTAAAAGCGTGAAATCTCCGCCAATGTCTCAAGACTCATGGCTCAGGATACACTTTTTTTTTGACCTGTTCAAGGTTTACTTGAGAAAACAAGGAAGCGTGGACCGTAACAGTACATCTGTCCGCACATAAAAAGCGGGCTGTTTCCCGAAGGGGAAACAGCCCGCTTTTTTAACGCACTAACCGCCTGTTAAGCTTAAATCTGCCGGATACCGCCGCGGCCGCCGGAACGGGCGCGGGTGCCGCGGCCGCCGCGTTTAGGCTTGGCGGAAGCGGCCCGGCCGCGTTTGCCGCCGGATTTTCCGGCTTTGGCCGGTACCAGAGCGGTCGTAGCGGAACTGTCATCGGCGTTCAGCATATCCAGGTAAGCCTGGGCCGGAGCCTGGACCGCGGAAGAAACCGGAGCGGCATCGGGCCCGGCGTCGGCAAAGGACTGGGCGATGTCGTCCCTGATGGTAGAGCGCCGGCGGCTGAAGGACGCAAAAGCCGCATCCTGAAAGCCTTTGGATACGCCGTGGAGAAATTCATTCAGCACGTTGGCCATGCCGTTGAGGGTTACTTTTTTCCGCTTAAGGGAAGTAATATCCACGTCAAGCAGAAGGCCGGGCTGGATGTGGTAAGGGTTGATCATGTAGTCAAACTTGTTGAATCCCTTTTCCAGAATACTCAGCCTGTCTTCCATAACCCGCCGTTCCACCGGATACCGGTAATCATACATCTCCTTCATTTTGTTCCGCATCAGGATGATCTTCTGGTGAACCTTGTCTTTTTCATAGATATAGGTCCTGTTCATCCGTTCAACTTCGGTTTCGCCGGTTTTAATGAAGGTAATTTCGTCCCATACCTTGGCAATATCCTCGTACAGGGGCTCGCCGCTCTTGGACTTGATATCCCTGCGGATCCTGCTTTTTTGCTTTTTGGCCAGATCGTCAAAGTCGGTGACCTTAAAAGCGGGCTTTCCCCCCTCGTAAATAACCGTCAGGACATCCCAGAGGTGCTGAACTTCGTTTTCGAAGCTTTTCATCTGAACGTCATAGGCTTTGCGCTCTTCAATAAGCTGGGCGCTGTCATAGTACCGCATCCGCACCTGGTACCGCTCATCGGGGAGGTGGGCCACATCGGTGTCTTCGTATTCCCGGATAATCAATTCCCGGGCATTTTTAAAGTTTTCGATGTACTGGTACCCCATTTTAGACGTATCCAGAATCGAGGTAATGGAATTAACCGCGGTATTAAAGCCCCGGGTACGGATATTCTCGATATCCACAATCTTTTTAAGATTTTCACGGACATTGAGCTGATCGTACTCGGTGGGATCAATTTCGGCCCGCAGCCCGGTAAGTCTGTCCATAATAGACTTGGCTACCAGGGCATAGCGCTTGGCCTTGGGATCGTCAACGACATCATCGGTGTACTTTTCGACCTTACCCATTTTGGTAAAGATAATCTCGCTGTCGCTAAGCTCCTCCAGGCCCTGATCGATCCGTTCATCCTTGAGTTTTTCGATATCTTTATCGATAAGCTCAATGATATACTTGGACAGGAGTTCCTTGATAAGGTATTCCACCGTTACCTGATAGTGGAAAATCGGGCTGATCAGCTCCGAATCCAGGATATTGACCGACAATTTTACATCGGTAACACACTTGGGCTTGAGGAGGTTGTCTTTAAAGGCGCATTTAACGATGGAGTAGGCGTTTTCACCCCGGATAAAGGCTCCGGTATCGGTTTTCTGGCGCAGAATACTGTTGGTCAGATTTTCCAGATCATTAACGCCCCGCTGGATATGACCCTGCAGGTGACCGTACATGTTGATCATGGATTTTTCAATTTCCCCGGTATTGAACTTATCGGCGCCGCCGACTTCGTCCAATAAATTCGCTATCTCTTTGGGAGTATACCGGGCGAGGACCTTGGTTTCCTCTTTGTCAATGAAATTCCGGACCTTTTTGACCATTTCATCTTCACTCGTTACCATATAACGGTTGAACATGTTCTGGTAGTTCTGGTTGAAGTAATTGTAGACCTTTTCCTTAAGGCTGCCCATGATATCCAGGCGTTCAAGGGCGTCCTTGGGCAGTCTGGAGGTAAGATGGTGGACAACTTTATTGGTCTCTTCTTCCAAAAGCTGGTTTACTTCAGCTTGCTGATCTCTGTATTCCTGGGCCAGGGAGTTCCTTGAACCAACGGCGCTGGGTTTCTCCGGGTGAAATACGTTTGGGCTCTTAGGCAGGTCTATGCTTCCCATATTTTCCTTCCTTATTGATAATATGATGAACAGATTTATATCTAGAATAAAAGTGTATCGGGGAATGTAAAATATGTCAAGCCGGCAAGTCTTTTTTCTCTTGAATTTTGTTATATTTTTAGTATGGTGAACGTTCCGGCAGGATTGCCGCAGATATATGGCCGGAAAAATTACCATAATAGGGGGATTAATTCGTATATACGGATTAAAGGGCTGCCATGCGCCTCCTCACAGGCTGTGGAAGTACCGGGTCCGCTCCGGTTTGGCTGATATGAGCCTGGCGGCGGAATATGTTGACCGGGAAGTCCTTTGAGAAGATTTATCAAAGAAAGCGGTCTCTTGACACCCCTTCCCGCTCCGTATTATGGTAAGTATATCAAGATGTCCTGCGGCGCGGTGTTTACCGCTGTCAAATTGCCGGGGATCCCCGGCGTAGAGGCGTGAATCATGCTGCTTAAAGACATAATCGGGCAAAACCGCGCTCAATTTATCGATAGAGCCGATGATTGGGAAGACGCGATAAAAAAAAGCTGTACCCCGCTGATCAACGAGGGGGTAATCGATCCCGGCTATGTTGATGAAATTATCGGGGCGGTCCGTGAGTACGGGCCGTATATCGTCCTCATGCCCGGCTTTGCCCTTCCCCACGCGATGAAAAATTCCGCCCATGCCCACGGAACCGCCATTGCCTTTATGAAGCTTGCCGAACCGGTGTCTTTTGTAAAGAACAATCCCGAAAAGGACGCGTCGGTATTTTTTACCCTGTCCGCCGCCGATAACGAAGAACACCTCAAAAACATGCGGAAGCTCTGGAAAATGCTGACCGATGAAGAGCTGTGCGCGGAGCTCCGCGAAGTTGCTTCTGTCGAAGGGCTTTTGGAACTGGACAGAAAATATTCCAGGGCAGGCTGAACCCGTGATCCTCAAAGGTAAAGGAGTATCCCCCGGCGCCGCGGTGGGGAAAATCTTTCTGTATAAACCGTTCTCCGTCGAAGTAGAAGAAAGTTTTCTGGCGGACGGCGCGGACCCGGAAGAAGAAATCGCCCGGTACGGCGGGATAAAGGCCGCCGCGGCCGGGGAAGTAACCATTCTGCGGGATCGTCTGGAAAAGGAAGATCCCGAAAGGGCAAAGATCTTTACCGCCCATTTGGATATTCTTGATGATCCGGAGATCAACGAAAAAATAAAAACGGGAATTATATCGGAACGCCGGACGGCCCCATGGTCCGTCTGGAAGTCCTACGAGACCTTTATCCGGATGCTGAAAAAGGCAAAGAACGCGTTGATCGCCGAGCGGGCCGCCGATTTTGAGGATGTCCGCAAGCGGCTTTTGCGGCTGTGGTTCGGCGCGGAAAAATCCGATCTGGCTTCTCTGGACGAAGAGCTTATCCTCGCCGCCCGGGATTTGCTGCCTTCGGATACGGCGTCGCTGGATAAAAATAAGGTGCTGGCCGTCATAACCGAAACCGGCGGGGAAACTTCCCATTCGGCAATTATCGCAAAAAGCTGCGGGATTCCCGCGGTGTTGGGCATACCGGGACTGCTGGATTGTGTCCGCAGCGGGCAGCTTGCCGCGGTAGACGCGGATGAAGGTTCCGTCCTGCTTGATCCTGATGAAGCCTCGGCGGCGGCCTATAAGCGCAGGGAAGAACGTTTCCGCGAAGACCGGAAAACGGCGGCGGCTTTTCGGGGCAGGGAAGCCTTTACCGCGGACAGGGTCCGCGTTGATATAGGGCTCAATATTGCCGGTGCCGGCGACTTGGACCATGCGGACTATGCCGATTCGGTGGGGCTTTTCCGTACCGAATTTCTCTATATGGGCAGGGATACCCTGCCTTCCGAGGAAGAACAGTTCGTTTTGTACCGGAAAGTGCTGGAACGGTTCGGAAAGCGGCCGGTTACCCTCAGAACTCTGGATATAGGAGGAGATAAAACCCTGACCAGCATGAAGCTTCCCCGGGAGGACAATCCTTTTTTGGGCAGCCGGGCGTTACGGCTTTGTTTCAGCCATCCGGAGATTTTCAGAACCCAAATCCGGGCAAGCCTTCGTTCTTCCGTGTACGGCGAACTCTGGCTCATGCTTCCCATGGTAGGTTCCCTTGACGACATCCGGGAGGCAAAGGAGTGTATCCGCCGGGCGCGCCGGGAACTGGAAAGCGAAGGCTGTCCCTGCGGCTCCTTTAAAACCGGCATCATGATCGAAATACCCTCCATTGCCCTGGTAGCGGAAGAAGCCGCGGCGGAAGTTGATTTTGCCAGCATCGGTTCCAACGATCTGTGCCAGTACCTCTGCGCCGCGGACAGGATGAATCCCGCGGTGGCCGGGTACTACCAGAGCTGCCATCCGGGCCTGTTCAGGCTTATCGGGGAAACGGTAAAGGCCTTTGCCGGGACGGGCAAGCCCCTCTGTATCTGCGGCGAGCTGGGGGGAGACCCCCTGGCCGTTCCGGCCCTGGTGGGGCTGGGGATGAGGAAGCTCAGCATGGGAGCCGCTGCCCTGGGCAGGGTAAAACGGACCCTGGCGGGCTTTACCCTGGCGCAGGCGGAGGAACTGGCCCGCCGGGTTTTACGGTGCGCCACGGCCGCGGAGGTGGAGCGGCAGCTTGAACAATTCGCCCGGCGGGGCGGGAACGGGGAGAGATAGGTGTACAGGAAAACGGTTACCCTTAGTAACGCTTCGGGACTCCACGCCAGGCCGGGTTCGGACTTTGTCCACACCGCGGCGGAATTCACCTCAAAAATAACCATCCGGCGGCTTGACGAAGAAGACGATCCGGTAAATGCCAAATCCATCGCCTTTGTCCTGTCCCTGGGGATAGGCAGGGGAATAGCGGTGGAGCTGGCCGCCGAAGGCCCCGACGAACAGCGGGCGGTAGATTCCCTGGCGGCTTTTATCGAAAGCGGCCTGGGAGAAAACTGAGTACGGCGCTTTTTCCAGCCCCGGCGGACTCATGCGTACGGCGTAACGGTATTTTACCGCTGTATGATCCCAAAGGCTGGAAATCAAAACACCGCAGCTGGTCGGTTAAACTCTCCCCTTAACATTTCCTACAAAAATGTAATATTCTTGTCCCATGAGTCCGGAAGAAATATTTGAACATGGCGGACCGGAGCGGGACCGGGCCGAACTGGAACTGCTCTTCGACATTGTGCGGACCTTTGACAAGCATGTGGAACTCCGGGAAGCCCTGGGGCCCCTTCTTTCCCTGCTGGAACTCCGGGCGGGGCTTACCTGGGGCATGGTTACCCTGCTGGACCGCCCCAGGGGGCTCCTTAAAATCGAAGAGGCCTGCGGCCTTACTCCGGAAGAAAAGGGCCGGGGCCTCTACCGTTTGGGAGAAGGGCTGGTGGGCCGGGTTTTTGAATCGGACATCGCCGTTACCGTACCGGATCTGTCCAGGGAAACCCGCTTTCTGAACCGGGCAAAAACCAGAACCCGGGAGGACATGAAGGGCCTTACCTATTACTGCGTACCCGTCCGGTCCGGGGGGGCGGTGATAGGCACCCTGAGCGCCGAACGGCGCATCCGCTTTGATCCCGAACTGCAGATGGTTTGGGACAGGGCTTTTCTGGAAAAGGTGTCCGGTATTATCGCCGACTCCGCCAAACTCCGGGAACGGATCAGCGAAGGACAGTTCCGCTTTCGCGGAGACCTGGCCGGCGCTAATAAGGGCCGGCCCAAACAGGAACAGGGCGGCCGCCTGGCGCCGGGAAGCCCGATTATCGGAACCTCCAGGGCTATGCGGGGGGTCTATGAAATGCTGATCCAGGTAGCTCCCAGTGACGCCACGGTCCTGGTTACCGGGGAAAGCGGTACCGGCAAGGAACTGATCGCCGCGGAAATTCACCGTTTATCCCGGCGGGCCAATTCGGTCCTGATCAAAATTAACTGCGCCGCCCTGCCGGAATCGATTATTGAAAGCGAACTTTTTGGCCACGAGAAGGGATCCTTCACCGGCGCCCTGGCCCAGCGGAAGGGCCGTTTCGAACAGGCCCAGGGAGGAACTCTTTTTCTGGACGAAATCGGAGAGCTGCCCCCCCAGATTCAGGTAAAGCTTCTGCGGGTATTACAGGAGCGGGAACTGGAGCGGGTAGGGGGCAGCCAGGTTATCAAGGTGGACGTCCGGCTTATCGCCGCGACCAACCGGAACCTGGAAACCGAGATCAGGGCCGGACGCTTCAGGGAGGATCTGTACTACCGGCTTAATGTTTTTCCCCTCCACATCCCTCCCCTGCGGGACCGGAAAACCGACATTATTCTGCTGGCGGACTATTTTACGGAAAAATACGCGGAAAAAAACGGTAAGCTGATAAAGCGGATCTCCACTCCCGCCATAGACCTTTTAACCAGCTATTCCTGGCCCGGTAACGTCCGGGAACTGGAAAACTGCGTAGAACGGGCGGTTATCCTGTCTATGGATAGGGTGATCCATTCCTACAACCTGCCTCCCAGCCTCCAGTCGGCGGTTTCTACCCACACCGAACCGACGACCACCCTGGAAGCGGCCCTGTCCCGGCTGGAAAAAGAACTTATCGTGGAGGCCCTGGCAATCCACGGCGGTAACATGGCCGCCGCGGCCCGTCAGCTGGGAATTACGGAACGGCAGATGGGTTTACGGGTTCATCATTACGGGGTTAACTGGAAGACCTTCAGGCTTACAAAATTTACAAATATGTAGGAACGCGGCAATATAACTACAAATATGTATGAAATGACCCATCGTCCTAAGGGGCGGGGCAGACCGCTGCGCATGACCATACCCGGATAAAACCGGTAAAAATGACTTTATGTGTACCTGTATCCGTTTTGTCTCTTTAATCCGGCGGAAAACGCTCTTTTTTATGCCTCGGCGGATTTTTATACAACCTGGCACGATTCTTGCTATACAGTTTTTACAGCAACTGTTAGGAGGAGAAGAACGTGCGCAAGAAACTGTTTATCGCGGCTTTGCTTCTTGGGTTTATAGGGTGCGTTTCCCTTTTTGCCGAAGAAACAATCGAGACCCTGGGATTTTCCCTGGACGTGGTGTGGCTCTTTATCGGTTCAATTCTGGTCTTTATCATGCAGGCCGGCTTTGCCCTGGTGGAGACCGGCCTAACCAGGGCAAAAAACGCCGTCAACATCACCATGAAAAACGTGATGGACTTTATGTTCGGGGCCATCGTGTACTGGGCGATTGGCTGGGGTTTCATGTACGGCCGGGACGCCCTGGGCCTTGTCGGATCGGACCAGTTCTTTTACGGCCCCATGGAGTTGTCCATCGATGCCGGCAACTTCTACAAAACATGGTTTTTCCAGGTGGTCTTTGCCGCTACTTCGGCAACCATTGTTTCCGGAGCCATGGCGGAACGGACCCAGTTTAAGTCTTACCTGATCTATACCTGCTTTATTTCCGCCTTTATTTATCCTATTTCCGGCCACTGGGTCTGGGGCGGCGGCTGGCTGGCCAAACTCGGTTTCCACGACTTTGCCGGTTCCACCGTGGTTCACTCGGTGGGAGGCTGGGCCGCCCTCATGGGCGCTGTCGTCCTGGGCCCCCGGATCGGAAAATACGTCAAAGGAGAGGACGGTAAAGTATCGGTTAAAGCCATTCCGGGACACAATATTCCTTATGCGGCCCTGGGCGTGCTGCTCCTCTTTTTCGGGTGGTTCGGTTTTAACGCCGCTTCCACCGGTATCGCCACCGTCGGTGAAGGCGGCATCTGGAGCGGGCTTAACATCGGCCGGGTTGCCGTAACGACCTGCCTGGCGGCCTCCGCCGGCGGGGTTAGTTCCCTTATTTTTAGCTGGATATGGTTCAAAAAGCCCGACGCTTCCATGACCTTGAACGGGATCCTCGCGGGCCTGGTGGCGGTTACCGCTCCCTGCGCGGTAGTCAGTCCCGGGGCGTCCATTGGCATCGGCGCCATCGGCGGCGTCCTCGTCGTACTGGCGGTAGAGTTTGTCGACAAAATCCTTAAGGTAGACGATCCGGTAGGCGCGGTTTCCGTCCACTGTGTCTGCGGCATCTTCGGAACCATCGCCGTCGGCATCTGGGCCAACGCCCCGGGCGACGGCGTGGTAGGCCTGCTCCACGGCGGCGGACTGACCCAGCTGGGTATCCAGCTTACCGGCATCCTGGCGGTAGGCGCGTGGTCGGCGGCCGTAAGCCTTATCCTCTTCCTGGTCATCAAGGCTGTCTTCGGTTTGCGGATTACGCCGAAAGAGGAAGCGATAGGGCTTGATCTGTCGGAACACAAGGCGGAAGCCTATTCCGGTTTCCAGATCTTTAGCAATATGTGAGGGAATTGAAATGAAACTGATTATTGCCTATATACAGCCCCATGCGCTGAACGAAGTTAAACAGGCCCTGTACGACGCGGAAGTGTACAAGATGTCGGTTACCAATTCCATGGGCTGCGGCCGGCAAAAGGGGTATACCGAGCAGTTCCGGGGGATCGAAATCGAAGTAAACCTTCTTAAGAAGGTCCGCCTGGAAATCGCGGTCAACGACAACTTTGTAAAGCCCACCATTGACGCAATCATCAAGGGGGCAAGAACGCCGGACATCGGTGACGGAAAGATCTTCGTCCTTCCCATCGAAGAATGTATCAGGATTAGGACCGGAGAGACCGGCTCTATCGCCATCGGATAACATTACAAAAAACGGAGGCGGGGCTTACCGTCCGCGTATTTGCGGACGGTAAGCCTTTGTTT
>JAISDG010000061.1 GCA_031265015.1 Spirochaetaceae bacterium
GTATTGGTTAACCCGTTCTTTACGCTTATCCTGCCCCGCAGGTTTTCCGTCCCCAGCCAGTTGCCGTCGTTGTAAATAAAATACCGCAGGAACAGAGGGGCCGTCTTAAAAAACGAAAACCGGATCAAATTCGCCCTGAGTAAATTCGTAATATTTATCCCCGTGACGCCGGGGTGCCGGTTCAGCCAGAGGGAAGTATACTTTCCGGCGGTGTTCTCCGCGTGAATTTCGGGATACTCGGAAAAGATGCTCAAATTCGACATACGGTAGTTGTCAAAGGGGGGATCGGTCACGGTAACCTCATAGCCGGCCCGTAAAAACAGAAGGGGCAGTAGGAGGTACGCCTCCCGGTGGGTTTCCGCCAGGGGAACGCCGCTGCGGCTGTTTACCGCCTCCGGCGTATACTCGTACCCGCCGTAAATCGGAGGGGCCCCTACCAGGGTATGGTTGGCGAAGGAAACGCAGTTGGGAAACCAGGTAAAATCCTTAAAGGTCCCGGCAAGCTGGGGTTTTTCCTCAAAAATATACGGCACATAGCCGGATACCGCCGCGTCGAGCATGAAGAGCATCACGTTTTTTCCGGACTTCGACAGGCGGTAACAGGTTTCCCCGCCCTCGGCCCCCCCGCCGCCGGCCTGCCGGTCCCGGAGGGCCGTAAAACCGCCCTGAATCCGCGCCGTGTTTAGAATTCCGAGGCCCAAAAGGGAAACAAGCACGACGGCCTGGAGGGAAAAGAGCAGCGTCTTTTTCCCCCGTAAGACCAGGAACAGAACGAGAAACCCCGCGGCGGCGAGGATCAAAAGATTAAGGGCATAGGCGGCCGGATCCCCGGCGGAAAGGGACTTCGGCTCGGAGAATATCAGGGTATTCGTAAGGAAGCCGAAATTCTCCGAAACCGTAAAAACATTAACGCAGGCCCCCAGGGCCATGGCCGCCGTAAAAAGGGAAAAGATCTCCCGGGTCCGCCGGGAAAAGAGGAAGTAGAGGCCGGGGGCCCAAAAAATAAAGAACCCCGCGGCCTGTCCCATCACCAAAAAGATAAAGGGAAAGGGGGACGCATGGGCCTCGATAAAAGAAAATTCCTCCACCGAAGAGGCCGTCAGGGACCCGGGTATCACCAGTCCGGTCAGGACAAAGAGGATCAGAGTCGAAAGAATAAAGCAGCGGTTTCCCGCTCCCCCGTCCAGGGTGACCCGTTTAGCGCCGAAACGGCGGGCCGCGGCGGCGGGCAGCCGCATCAGGAGGGGGATAAAAAAAACGACGGAAAATAAAGCGCAGGCCAGCAGCCGGTTGGGCAAATCGCCGTGGTGGAAAAAGAGGACGTAGATGTCAAGGCCGGCGGCGGCGGCAAACAAGATGCCGAAGATCAGTTTCCGCGGGGACTTCAATTTGGCAAAGACGTTTTTTACCAGGGAAAAGAGGTTGTTCAACGTCCAGTACAGCACCAGGCCCGAGGGGGAATTGTAAAGGAGAATCAAAAAAACCAGGGCCGTCAGGTAAAGCTGCGCCTTCTCCCTGGCGGAAAAACCCCTGGCGTACAGGGCTGCGGATAGGCAGTTAAGGGCCGTCATAACGAGGGGAAGCAGGTTCAACGCGCCCGCGCCCCCAAAGGAAACAAGCCCGTCGGGAAGGCCCAGATCCCGGATAAAAAGAAACGGCGATCCCCGCAGCACCTCCAGATGGGAAAGATACGAATAGGCGGCGATAAAAAACGGCACCTGGATAATCAGGCTGAAGGAACTCCGCAGCGCGTAAACCGGATGATAGTTATTCTGCCGGTAATAGGTGGACAGGATCATGTACTGTTCGTCGCCGGAAAAAACCGCTTTGATTTTTTTGACTTTTTCCGCCATCCGCTTCCTTGTTTCCCGTTCGGTTTCCTGCCACTTTTCCGCGCGGAAGTAAAGGGGCAGGGTAAGGACGCTGACCGCCAGGCTGACTCCGAAAAGGGCGGCCCCGGGATTGCGGCCGGCCAGGCGGTACACAAAGAAGAAACACAGTTCGATTATTTGGACCAGGGGAAAAATAATAAGACTGTACAGTAGGTCAAGCATCGGTTTTCCGTTCCGCCTCAAGGATGCGCAGCTTTTCGATAAAAACATCGTTATCGGAGCGGTCCCGGACCGCGATGCGCACCCAGCCCTCCCCCGGAATCCCCTTCTTGCCGGTGAGGTCCTTGATAAATATTCCGAAACGGCTCAGCAGACATTCGCTCAAACTACGGGCGCTTAAGCCGTCATTAAGGCGGCAGAGAAAGTAATTCGCCTGGGAGGGATAGACCTTTTCAAAAATTCCGCAGCCCCCCAACAGGGGGCCGAAGCGGTTCCGTTCTCCGGCGATTTGCCGGCAGGACGCGGCGTAATCCTTTTGGTACTTGCCGATGATCTGCAAAAAATATTCGCCGAAGGCGTTGATGTTCCAAATAGGAAGCTGCCGGCGGACCGCCGCGATAAGCTCCCGGTCCCCGGAGGCCAGGACCCCCAGCCGTATGCCGGGAATGCCGTAGCTTTTACTCAGACTCTTTACCACCACCAGGTTGGGAAACTTTTCCAAAAGGTCCTGCTTTAAAAGGGACGGAACTTCTCCGTCATCGCAAAAATCGGCGAAGGACTCATCCAGAATAAGCCGCTTGTTTTGACGTTGGAGGGATTCCAGGACCGTTGTGATAACGGAAGAAGGAACCCAGCCGCCCGATGGATTGTCGGGATTTATCAGGACCAGGGTGTCGCAGCGGCCGGCGAAGGACAAAAGCTCCTCCCCGCCGTAGGTAAAACCGCCGGGGATAAAGGGGATCACCCGGTCTCCGCCGAAACATTCGGGATACTCGTTAAACGTGGGATAGATGACGCCGATTGTTCCATCCAGCGCCCGGGACAGGGCGTGGATCAGTTCCGCCGCGCCGTTTCCCGCCAGAACGGCGGACTCCTCCAGGTTAAAAAGTTTCCCCATCAACAGATTTTGTACGTTCAGCCCGGAAGGGTATTCCGTCAACAGATCGGTAAAATAGGCCTTCATCTCGTTCCGCATCTGTTCCGTGGGGAAGTAGGGGTTGACCAGGTAGCAAAAATCCAGCATCCGGGGGAAACGCCAGTACCCGCCGTAACGCCGGCCCACAAGGGACAGTTTTTCCGCCGCCGTTTCGCAGAAAATGGTTTCGGCTATGTCCTTGTCCTGGACATCGTCAATTTCATACCACTTGTGATCGCTTAATACCAGGGCCTTTAATTCGTTCCGGTCCAGGGTGGTTATCACCCGCAGCACCTGTTCGTAATACTCGTTGGACCCCATCGCCTTGGAATAGGCGTTCAAAAAAGGCACATAACAGGTCGAGGAAAATTCCTTTGAAAATTTGTAAATATTGACGGTCTTGTAGTAGGTTTCTTTTTCGTTGTAGTCAAAAAATTTGCGGGGAATAACGTTGGTGACCGTTCCGTTCTTTGAGATCTGGACGACCGTCCCGTCCATCCACGATTCGTAGGGGGCGACCGCCGCCAGGGTCGGCTCCGGGCTGTCGAGCAGGTCTTTTATGACCCGTTCCTCAAATATCAAATCGCTTTCCAGCAGAATCGTGTCGTCCTGAGTCAAACGCTCCCCGGCGAGGTACAGGGAATAAATATTATTTGTCTTTTTGTATACGTCGTTTACGATATATTCAATGTCGATGTTCTTATATTTCGCCCCGACAAAGCGCATAAGGTTATCTTTTTGATACCCCGCGACGATGACGCATTTCCGTATGCCCTCCCCGTCCAAGGCGTCCAGGGCCCGTTCGATAAGGGTGCGGCCGTTTATCCGCAGCATGCACTTGGTGTTGTCCTGGGTATATTTTCCAAGGCGGGTCCCCATGCCCGCCGCCAGTATTACCGCCTGCATATCCCGCTCCTTGCCGTTTTCTCAACGCGAATCAAAACAAAAAATCCACCCTCAGGGGCTCGTCCCGGGAAATAAGCTGGTACAGGGGGACGGAAAATCCGGCCTTCCCCCCTTCCTGTTCGATCCGCAGATCCCCGCCCCCCTGGACCCGGAGTTCTACCGGAGAAGGGGCGGTAAACCTCATGGTAATATTATAGCCCCGGAGGGCTTCTTCCGCCAGGACAAGGAGTTCCGGATCGACCGGCCCTGGGGCCGGCCTAAAATTCAGCGTAAGGGAATCCGGTTCCCCCCGGATAAGCATGACCCCCGTACCGCCGTAGTCCAGCAGGGGGAGGATATCCTCCAGCCGGGAGAAATCCACCGCCGCCCGGTAGACCGTATCGGGGCCGTCTTCCCTGACGGAAAAGGACGACAGTTTTACTGCGTCCGGCCGGCCGGCGTTCAGCCGGGCGATGCTGCGATCAAAATCGGCTCGGTCTACCGGAACGGTGGGCCAGCGGGCGTTGCCGTCCAGGGCCCCGATATTCTGAAAATACCGGGCGGCCCGGTACTCCAGGTTCAAGGTCCCCGCCCCGCCGGCTTTAAGGACGATCTCCGCCTCCGCGCCCAGGCAGGAACAGAGAATCCCCCCCAGCATAAAAACAACCAACGGGATGAATATTTTTTTCATCACAGTTCCCATCTCCTTAAAACTGCTTTAACGCGTCGAATTTCAAAACAGCGGCTTTGATTTTGTCCATAGGGCGGAGGCATGACGCACATTAAAAATCTTCGGAATGGATGCTCATGTCCTGGATTCTTACGGGAATATCCCGTTCGATCATCTCAAAGGCCTTGTGGAGCACCGATTCCCCGAAACTCCGGGAATTGGAAACCAGGGCCCCCCCGATCTGGGCAAAGGACAGGGAATCCTGCAAATCCACCTCCGCCACGCTCATATTAAAGCGGCGCTGGAGTTTATCCTTTACCGAGCGGATAATCCGCCGTTTCTCCTTTATATTATCCACATCGGGAATTTCAAAGATCATTTGAATCATGGATACAATCATTACCGTTACTGTACACGATACGGAATACAATGGCTATGACCGGGGCTCCGGCGTTTACTTTCGTTGGGGGAACCTAAGCCCCGCCCGAAGGGCGGGAACCCTTGAAGGGCAGAACCGCCGTTGGACCCGCGCAAGGGATAGATAACCAAAAACCCACGGTTTTTGGTTCGCGGAAATACCGGAGGCCCCCCGGAGGGGGGCTGAGGAATTGGAGCGTATAGCCCGGTTTTTTGCGGAGCAAAAAATGCGCCCGAAAACGACCGAGGAAAAATAAACGCATCCACCCGGTATTACGGCCCCGCCGACTCCGCCGGTTCATCAGTCTCTTCCGGCTCTTCCTGCTCCTCCGGACGCGGGCTCTGGGGCAAGCCGTCAATGATGTCCCGAATTTCCTCCCGGCCGGCCTCGGGGATCCGCTCATCCGCCGCCAGGCTTTCCATGGCTTCCCGGTCGGCAAAGCCGTCTTCCAGCGCGGCCCGCAATTCGGTCATCCCCAGGGGATTTTCGCTGTCCGCAATCAGCAGGACCCGGGCGGCGTCGAAACGGACGTCGGCCTTGGCGGGGTCTACGCTGTCGGCGGGAAGGTTTGAAAGGATGGTCTGGTACTCCTCCAGGGCCTTGGCGTAGAGTTCCGCCTCCTCCAGGATGCGGGCGTACTCCCGGCGGACCCGGCTGTCGTCGTTTTCCAGGAGCCACTGGGCGTAGGTGTCCGCGGCCTCCACCTTTTTCAGGGCCCGCTGGGTCCGGGCGAGAAGGAGCAGCATGTCCTTATTCTCCGACAGGACAAAACCCCCGGCCGCCAGCAGCTTCTCCGCCTCCTCGTATTTTTCCATGGCGAAGAGCACCAGGGCGTGGTTGTACCCGTCGTCGAGGCTGTCGGGAACCAGGGCCAGGACTTTGGCGTAGAGGGCCTCGGCCTTGTCAATTTCGCCGGTCTTGATCCGGGTGTAGGCCAGGGCCCGGAGGACCATCACGTTGCTCTGATCCCGGGCCAGCACCCTCTCGAAATACCGGACCGCGTCTTCATAGCGGCCGGTCTCAAAGGCGATGCGGCCCAGGTTGTATTCGCTGGCGACCTGCGTCTTATCCGCCGCCTCCGCCCTGGACAGCCAGCGTTCCGCCTCCTCGTACTTCCCCATTTCAAAATAGGCCATACCGATGCTGTAGTATTCTTCCGCGGAGGTCCCAAAACTCTGGCAGGAAAGGGCCACCCCGATTAGCAGCGCCCCGATAGCCAGGGCCCCGGCCGCGGCCGGCAAAAGACCCGGCCTTCTCATCGGCCGGTCCCGCGGGAAAGCACGGTGTCCTCGATTTTACGCAGTTGGGCCCGGTAGAGCCGGGCGATATTGTCCCCGTAATCGGCGATAAGCTGGATAATGTTCCGGGGGTTTTCCCCGTCCGCCCCGTTGATCCGGTCACCCGCGACCCCCTGGCCGGGCATGATATAGGCGGCCTTGTTGAGCACCGGGTCCATCCACAGGGTGTAGACCTCGCAGTTTTCCAGGGCCCGGACCACCCGCAGGGCCCCCTTAAGGGCGGCGATCACGTTGAAGAACCGGATGGACCTCGGCTTAATCCCCTCTGCCAGCAGGTACTTCAACACCGTCACCAG
>JAISDG010000075.1 GCA_031265015.1 Spirochaetaceae bacterium
AGCGGCGTTTCCCTGCGGAAAAAGCGCGTTAATCCGGAAAATTCCGGCGCCTTGGGCAGGGCGGAAATCAGCTTTGAAGTTTCCGGTCCCGGCGCCGGAAACCTGGAAGTCCTTGACGAGGGGGGAACGGTGATCCATACCGCGCCCCTTGGCCCTTTTACCGTCCGCCGGCAGCAGGCCGTCTGGGACGGCCGCGCCGCCGCCGTCCTGGGCGCCGCCGTTTCGGGCGCCGCCGCCGACGGCAGCTACCGGCTCAGGATTAACGCCTGGGCTTTGGAGGACGGCCGGGCGGTGGAAGAGAGCAGGCAGACCGCGGAACTTGCGCTGGAGATAGATTCCTCGGTACGCATCCGGCCCCTGACCCTCTCTTCTTCATCCCCGGGCCTGCTCTTTGCTTCCTCCCCGGAACTGCTCCCGGCCCTTTCCTACCAGATAGAGGGAAACATGCTGGCGGGTAAACCCCCGGCGGAGGAAGCCTGGAACAGCCTCCCTTTTTCCGCCGGTTTCCGGGTATCCGTGCTTGACCGCCTGGAAGCCGCCGCGGTTTTTAGCGCTGTCCCTGAATTTTCGGAAGGGACCGGAATAGGAGCGGGGCTTTCCGTTAAGTGGGCGATCCTTGCCCCTTCCCGGAACCCGGAAACGGAGCGGGATACGGGCGAAGCTTCCCCCGCTTTTTCCGGCCGCCCCGCCGCCGGTTTCGGCGCCGCCGCTGAATTTTCCTACGGCTGGGCCCGGGAGGGCCCCTATACGCCCTTCGGCATGGGAACCGGCGTTACGCTACGTTTCCCCCTTTCCTACCGGGTTCTGGAGCAGCCCCTTTCCGTCGATCTGCTGGGGAGCCCCCTTCTCCTCTGGGCGGGGGAAGAGGGCTACCCCGGCGGTTTTGTCCCCCGCCTGGGCCTGGAGGGCGGGCTGCTTGTGGCGTATAAAAGCCTGGCGGGGGGAGTATCAATCCGCTGGGATTATGCCCCGCCGGGAACGGAACCCTCCGGCCCCGGCCCCCTTTTTTCGGCCCTGGAATTCAAATTCTTTCCCTCCAGCCTGACGGTTTCCCTGGCCGGAGGTTTCTGGTATTGGAAAGACAGCGCCGGGGCCTTTTTCGGCGCGGGGATCGGGGTAGTATATTAGGATACGCCATGAACGTGTTTGACATTATCGGACCGGTGATGATCGGCCCTTCAAGCTCCCATACCGCGGGGGCTGTCCGTATCGCCCGGACCGCGGCCCGGATTCTGGGGGAAGAACCCCGCCGGGCCGAAATAGGGCTTGCCGGTTCCTATGCCCAAACCTTCCGGGGGCACGGTACGGACCGGGCGCTGGTCGCCGGCCTTTTGGGCATGCGGAGCGATGACGAACGGATCCGGAACAGCTTTGAAATCGCCCGGGAACGGGGGCTGGAATTCGGTTTTACCGAAGTCAGGATCCCCCGTTCCCATCCCAATACCGCCCGGCTTCATTTGTACGGAAACCCGGCGGACACCGGTGCCGGGGAATGTGTGGTCCAGGGATCCTCCGTGGGCGGGGGCAATATCCTTATTACCAGTGTGAACGGCATGGAAACGTCTTTTTCCGGGGCCAGCGATACCCTGATCATTGCCCATAAAGACATGCCGGGGATGATCGCCGAGGTAGCCTCCCTGATGGCCTTCCACAATATCAACATCGGCAACTTTAAGCTGAACCGTCCCCGCCGGGGATTCCAGGCGGTAATGATCCTGGAAATCGACGGAACGGCGGAGGGGGAACTGGCGGATAAGCTCCGCTCCCTGCCCCATATCAACAGCGTGGTGTTTTTAAAAGCCCATGCCGAGGGCGAAAAAGATGTTTGATTACCGTTCGTTTGCCGCCCTGGCGGCGGCCGCGGAAGAAGGGGGAACGGCGGTATCCGCGGTAGTGCTTGCCGATCAGGCCCGGCAGATGGAGCGGAGCGAAAAAGAACTCTTTAACGAAATGCGGGCTGCCCTGGAAGTCATGAAGGCCGCCGTGGCCGGGGGATCGGATCCCCTGCTCCGTTCCCCCAGCGGTTTAAGCGGGGGCCTTTCGTTCAAAATGAAGGAACGCCTGGGGAAAGAAACCCTGTCGGGCCCTTTTTGTACCGCGGCCATCGCCCGGGCCCTGGCGGCGGCGGAATACAACGCCGCCATGGGAAGGATTGTGGCCGCCCCCACCGCCGGAGCCTGCGGCATACTCCCCGCGGCGGTGCTTACCATGCTGGAAGGGGATTTCGTTGCCGGGGATACCGGACAGCGTTCCGGCCCTTTCCGGAGGGTTACCGAAGACGCGGCCGTCATGTCCCTTTTTACCGCGGGAGCGCTGGGCATGGTAATTGCCGGCGAAGCCTGCATAGCCGGCGCGGAAGGCGGCTGCCAGGCGGAATGTGGCAGCGCTTCCGCCATGGCCGCCGCGGCCCTGACGGAGCTGGCTGGGGGCAGCCCCGCCGGGGTTTCCCATGCCGCGGCCATCGCCCTGAAAAATCAGCTGGGCCTGGTCTGCGATCCCGTGGCGGGGCTGGTGGAAGTACCCTGCGTTAAGCGCAACGCCGGGGGAATTATGTGCGCCATAGGAGCGGCGGAGATGGCTCTGGCGGGTATAGAAAGCGTTATTCCCCTGGACGAAGTGATCGCCGCCATGGGCGAAATAGGAGCGGCCCTGCCGGCGTCGCTCCGGGAGACCGCCCGGGGCGGCCTGGCGGCGACTCCATCGGGCCTGGAAATCAGGCGGAAAATTTTCGGCTGACCTCCGGCTCCGCTTTCCCGGAGTTTTTGGGAAAGCTCCGGGCTTTACTTCCCGAACAGCCGTTTAAAGAAGAAGGCGATGCTGTCCAGGAGGACCCGTAAAAAATTACCCCTGGGGGCTTCTTTTTCCAGGACCAGGGGTATACGCCTGAGTTCCCCCATGCTGTCGCTGATAATGAGCTGTCCCGCTTCGGCCCCTGCCCGTAAGGGGGCCCGCAGGTCCCGGGCTATTTCCGTATCCTGCTGGAGCACTCCGGCCCGGCGGGCGGAAACGGTAAAGGTAAGGGATTCGCCGGGTTTAAGGGCGGCGTATTTTTCTTTTCCTCCCCATATCCGCGCCTGGGGAACAGCCCGGGCGTTCAAGTACAGGGTCTTGAAATTGTCGAAACCCCAGGCGAGCAGGATTTCCCCGTCCCGGTCCCGCTCTTCCACCGTGGCCGCGCCCAGGAGGACGGCAATCAGGCAGGTTGTTTCCCGGCGGGCGCTTAAGGCGATGTTGTACCCCGCTTCGGTGATGTGCCCGGTTTTAAGGCCGTTGACCCCGGCAATTTTTCCCAGCAGGGTGTTGTGGTTATACTGAAGGATAGTCCTGGGCTGATCGATGTTGGCCGCGGTGGGATAGGCGAAACTGGGTACCGAATGGAGCAGGCCTATGCTGTCCGGGTGTTCCAGGAGGTATGTCCGGCAGAACAGGGCAAAGTCTCCGGCGGTGGTAGTGTTCCCGGGCGAGATCCCCGCGGGTTCCGCAAAACGGGTGGAGGCCAGTTCCAGCCGCCCCGCCTCGGCGTTCATCATGTCTACAAAAGCTTCCATAGTGGGGGCCAGATGCAGGGCCGCAGCCACCGCGGCGTCGTTGCCCGAAGGAACCGCCAGTCCCAGAAGCAGTTCCCCCAGGGTAACCCGCTGGCCCCGGCCCAGAAACATCAGGCTTGACCGGGGGGGCTGGTTTTCCGCCCAGCTTTCCGGGGGCAGGTCTACCAGATCGTCGGCGGAGGCCCGGCCCGCTTTTATTTCCCTCAGGGCCAGATGGATGGTCATCAGTTTGGTCAGCGACGCGGGGGATATGACCAGCGAAGGATTACGGCTAAAAAGCAGGGTCCCCGTTTCGGCGTCCAGCAGTACCGCCGAAGGGGTGGTGATGTCCGGAGGAAGGGCCGCGGGGTACAGGGGATCGGCGCTTTGGGCGTAAAGCGCCGGGAGAAGGAGTAAAAAAAGAAGGCGGACCGTGATTTTTTTCATCAGTACAGCTGTCCCGCCGCTCTGGGATAGGGGATCACGTCCCGGATATTGGCCATGCCGGTAACGTACTGGACAAGCCGTTCAAAACCCAGGCCGAACCCCGCGTGGGGAACCGTGCCGTACCGGCGCAGGTCCAGGTACCAGGAATAGTGATCCGTATCTATGCCCAGTTCCCCCATCCTGCTTTCCAGCGCGGCAAGGTTTTCTTCCCGCTCGGAACCGCCGATGATTTCTCCCAGCCGGGGAACCAGCACGTCCATGGCCCGGACGGTTCTGCCGTCGCCGTTCATCTTCATGTAAAACGCCTTGATTTCTTTGGGATAGTCGGTAACGATCACCGGCCCTTTAATCAGCTTTTCGGTCAGGAACTTTTCATGTTCGCTCTGGAGGTCACAGCCCCAATAGGGCCTGTATTCAAAGCCCCCGGCCTTTTCCAGTTCCGCCACCGCGCCGGTATAGGTCATATGGGTAAAGGTTGATTCCGCCACGGATTGCAGGGTATCAATAAGGCCCTGCTCGATCCGATAATCAAAGAACTCAAGATCCTCCCGGCAGTTTTCCAGGGCCGAAGTCAGGCAGAACTTAAGAAAATCTTCCGCCAGGACCATGTTGTCCGGCAGCCGGAAAAAGGCCGTCTCCGGCTCTATCATCCAGAATTCCGCCAGGTGCCGGGCGGTATTGGAATTTTCCGCCCGGAAGGCGGGGCCGAAGGTATACACCCGGGAAAGGGCCGCGGCATAGGTTTCCGCCTCCAGCTGGCCCGATACGGTAAGAAAGGTTTCCCTGCCGAAAAAATCTTTGCCGTAATCCCCTGTACCGGCATGGCTTCCCCCCTGCCGCGGATCAAGGGTCGTTACCCGGAACAGGGCCCCCGCTCCCTCGGCGTCGTTGCCGGTGATGACAGGGGTATGGAGGTACTGGTAACCCCGGCTTTGAAAGAACTGGTGGACCGCGAAGGAAAGCCTGCTTCGGACCCGCATCACCGCCCCCAGGGTATTGGTCCGGCCCCGCAGATGGGGCAGTTCCCGCAGGACTTCCAGGGAATGACGTTTTTTCTGCAGGGGGTAGGGGGCTGTGCCGTCCTTTTCCTCCCCCGGCGCGCCGCCGGCCGGCAGTACTTCCGACGCGGCAATTTCCACCGCCTGGCCCCGGCCGGGGGAGGGGACGAGTTTTCCGGTAATTTCCGCCGACCCGCCGGTTCCCAGGAGGGCAAGGGTTTCCGTCAGGTCAGGAAAGGCGGCGGTATCAAAGGTACACTGGATGCCGCTCAGGCAGGAACCGTCGTTCAGTTCCACAAAAACGAGGTTTTTCATATCCCGTTTGGTCCTGACCCAGCCCCGGACCCGGAGCTCCCGGGAATCGCCGGGCATGGCAAGAATTTCGCGTATCAGCGGAAACATAACCCCTATCATACCTTATTCATTCCGCTAAAACAACCGATACTGATTCTAGGAGTGTGATGTGGTCAAAGGCATCTATACCGCCGTCAGCGGCATGCGGGCCCAGCAGTGGCGGCTGGATTCGATAGCGAACAATCTTTCCAATGTAAATACCGATTCCTACAAACGGGAACAGGCGGTGTTCAAGGCCAACCCCGAAATGCTCCTCCGGCGGACCAATGACGACGGGGTGTTTCTTAATCCCTTCGGCTCCCACGATAACGCCCCGATTGTGGGCAAAATGGGTACCGGGGTGGAACTGAACGAGATCTATGTGGATTTTTCCCAGGGGGCCTTTAAGGAAACGGAAAACGACTACGATCTGGCCCTGGACGGAAAGGGGTTTATCTGCGTGGATACCCCCTACGGTGAACGGTATACCCGGAACGGAAGCTTTCAGCGGGGAAAGGAGGGGTACCTGGAAACCAAGGAAGGATACCCCGTTCTGGGGCAGAACGGGCCTATCCGGGTTCAGGCGAATAATTTTAAGGTGGACAAAGAGGGGAATGTCTGGATCAACGCGGAGTATGCGGACGACCCGAACCTGATGATTTCCCGGGAAGACAACGAGTGGGGGCAGGTTGTGCTCCTGGATACCCTGAAGCTGGTGGGCTTTGAGCGGGAGCGGTACCTAAAAAAGCAGGGCTCCAGCCTCTACCGGGCGGATGAATTTTCCGGCCCCCCCCTTATTCTTGAAGCGGAGGAGCGGCCGAAGGTATACCAGGGTTTTAACGAAGCCGCCAATGTAAACCCGGTGACGGAGATGGTCCAGATGATCGAGGTAAACCGTTCCTACGAGGCGAACCAGAAGATCATCCAGATGCACGATTCAACCCTGGGAACCCTGATCAACCAGTACTCGCGGTACAGCGGCTAGATATAACAAGTATCATTCTGAGGTGATAAAAGCATGGTAAGAAGTTTATGGACCGGCGCTTCCGGCATGATCGGACAGCAGAACAACATCGACACGATTTCCAACAACCTGGCAAACGTCAACACCTACGGTTACCGGAAGGTCCGGGCGGAATTCGAAGACCTGATCTACCAGACCATCAGGACCGCGGGAACTCCCGCGACGGAAGAAACGGTGGTCCCCGTGGGAACCCAGATGGGCCACGGGGTTAAGCTTGCCGCCACCCAGCGGATGTTCGGCCAGGGGGCGCTTCAGTCCACGGAGAATCCCACCGACATGGCTATTTCGGGGGAGGGTTTTTTCCGGGTCCAGCTCCAGGACGGAACCTATGCCTATACCCGGAACGGCGCCTTTGAGGTGGACCAGAACGGCCGGATGGTAAGTTCCCAGGGCTACTGGCTTCTGCCGGACATCGTCCTGCCGGAACGGCATCTTCCCCAAAGCCTTACCATAACCAAAGACGGCCGGGTGGAGGTAAAGGTACCGGAGATTAACGGCGACGAACCTATTCCCGTGGGACAGCTGGAACTGTACCGCTTTCCCAATCCCGCGGGCCTGACCGCGGTGGGGGAAAATCTTTTTAAGGTAACCAACGCATCGGGGGATCCCATCCCCGGCCGGCCCAATGAAATGGGGATGGGAAGCATAGAACACCGGTTCATTGAAATGTCCAACGTGTCGGTGGTTAAGGAGATGGTGGATCTGATTGTGGCCCAGCGGGCCTATGAATTTAATTCCCGGACCATCCAGACCACCGATAACATGCTGGGTACCGCCACCACGTTAAAGCGGTAGTACGAAGGGTAACAAAAGACCGGGATTTTTTGTGATATTTTAAGAGGCCTTTTTGGAAAGGCCCCCATAGGATAAGGGTATGGCGGAAATTGGAACTATCGGCGGAGCGGGGGGCGGCGCTCTTTTTTTGCGCGGACCCCAGGCGGAACAGATTTCCGAAGCCCGGCTTAATTTTGCCGAGCTGATGGAACGGACGGAGAAGGCGCTTTCCGGCGCTTCCGGGCCCGATTCCGGTGAAGCTGGGGTAGTACCCAGGCAGGTTCACGTTGACAAAACCAGCAAACTCTACGAACAGTGCCAGGCGCTGGAAACTTTTTTAGTCAAAAACCTGTTGGCGGGTATGCGGAAGACGGTATTAAAAACGGATTTGATCGATACGGGTTTTGCCGGAGAGGTGTACGAAGACATGCTCTGGGACGAATATGCCAAGACCTATTCCGAACGGGCAAACTTCGGCCTCGCGGAACAGGCCTATCTGGAACTAACCGGCCAGCGGGGCCGGAAGCCTTCGGCATAAGGAACGGCGGATGAACCATGCCTTTCGGGAACTTCTGGCTTTTCTCTACGGCGAAGAACGGGCGGAAGTCCTTGTTCCCAGGCTTCTTGAAATCCTCCGCGCCAAAGGCGCCGCCTGCGGCGGAGACAATCCGCCGGTAAAAACTTCGGCCCTTCCCTTTACCCACAGGGACGCTTTTTTAATCAGCTACGGCGACATGCTTTCCCCCCCGAAGGCCGCGGACCGCGCTGCCCGGACCGGGACCGCCAGTACCGATCCGGAAAAAGCCGCTCCGGCGCCTTCGGCCCTTGTCCGGCTGCGGCAGTTTCTGGAAGGGCGGAACAAGGGCGCTTTTTCGTACCTCCACATCCTGCCCTTTCACCCCTATTCGTCGGACGACGGTTTTTCAGTCATTGATTACCGGGAGGTGGATCCCCGGCTCGGTTCCTGGGAGGATCTGGAAGCCCTGAAAGAACTTCCCGCCCTGGACGGAAAACTCCGTCTGGCCTTTGATTTTGTCGTGAACCACGGCAGCGTTCACAGTCCCTGGTTCCGGAACTTTTTGAGGGATGACGAAACATACCGGTCCTGGTACATCACGAGACCTCCGGATTATGACTGGAGTTCCGTAGTCAGGCCCCGGACCCATCCGCTCCTGACCCCCTTTACCGTTGAGGGCCGGCGGGAACCGGTATATGTCTGGACCACCTTCAGCGCGGATCAGGCGGACTACGATTTTTCCAATCCCGA
>JAISDG010000094.1 GCA_031265015.1 Spirochaetaceae bacterium
TCCCGGCCGGGGCCGGGGCCCCGCGGGGGGCTTTGGGCGGGGGGGGCATCTAGTTGACCTGCCGCCACGACAGCCTGCGGATCCGGTCGTTTCCGGCATCGGCCACATAGAGGTTCCCCGCGGCGTCCATGGTTATTCCTTGGGGACGGTCAAACCGGGCGGCGGTCCCGGCGCCGTCGAGATACCCGGCGGTTCCGTCCCCGGCGATGGTGGTGACGCCGCCGCCGGCGTCTATTTTGCGGATACGGTCGGTTCCTCTGTCGGTCACATAGAGGTTCCCCGCGGCGTCCACGGTTATCCCGTAGGGATCGTTAAACCTGGCGGCGGTCCCGGCGCCGTCGAGCCAGCCCGGAGTCCCGTCCCCCGCGATGGTGGTCACCGTCCGGGGGCCGTCGTTGGCTATTTTGCGGATCCGGTGGTTAGCGTTATCGGTCACATAGAGGTTCCCCCCGGCGTCCGCGGTTATTCCGCAGGATATTCTGCATCGGGCGGCGGCTCCGGGGCCGTCGTTATAGCCGGAGGCGCCGTCCCCCGCGATGGTGCTTACCGTCCGGGGGCCGTCGTTGGCTATTTTGCGGATCCGGTGGTTAGCGTTATCGGTCACATAGAGGTTCCCCGCGGTGTCCATGGTTATTGCGCCGGGGTTGTCAAACCGGGCGGCGGTCCCGATGCCGTCGAGATACCCGGCGGTTCCGTCCCCGGCGACGGTGGTGACCACCCAATCGTATTGGGGGAGAGGGCCGGGCCCAGCAGCGCCGTCTTTGTCCCTTTCCAGGGTGGGTATCCAGAGGTTTTTGCAGGCGGCGAAGGCGGCGGCGGTCAAGACAGCGGCTGTTAAAACAGTGGCCGTTACAACGGCGGCGCGGAGGGTTAAGCGGCGGGGCGAATCGGGCCGGCGGTTCGTGGTCACGGAAGAACGTAGTTTATTCCCTTTTCGGCTTTTTCGGCCTTGCGGTTTACTTCCTGTACGCACCATGTTCCTCCAATCCTAAAACCGGAATCCGGCGGAGAGGCCCGCCCCGGCGATATAGGGATACCCCGCCCGAATGGCGGGTTCGACATACCAGCGGGTTCCCAGGGGGAAGCGCCAGCCCGCGGAAAGGCCCGCGGAGATCCTGCCCGCCCCGGCGCCGAGGGTAAAAGCGCCGTCCAGGGCAAAGAGGGCGGTTCCCGCGTCCGCCTGGACAAAGAAACCGGCGTTATTTCGGGGCAGGGGATAGACCCGGAGGGGGGGGAATGCAAGGCTCGTTTACGGATTTTTACGGGGATTCGGGAACACGCGCCATATGGTTAAATTATTACCTCTTATCGGTATACTGGTAGATGCGATGCGGGCCGACAAACGTTTTACCCCGGAAACCCAGCTCCTCCTCCGTACCGAAATAGCCGGCGCCGGGGGGAACGAGGTGTTTGCCCTGGGCCGCTGTAACGGGGAGGGGCTGGTGGAGGAACTCCGGGTTACCGCCCGGGGAAACGGGGATTCGGTGCCGGCCCTGCACCTGGAGCCGGAGGACGGTTATTCCACCGATACAAGCTGGGACGTGTTTATCCATAACCACCCTTCGGGATTTTTGGTTCCCAGCGACAACGACATGCTCATCGCTTCCCGGGCGGCCCGGGGGGGCATGGGGGCCTATATTGTCGACAACGAGGTAAGCGCGATCTATGTGGTGGCCGAGCCGGTCCGGCGGCGGAAGCGGAAAAACCTGGACGCCGGCGAACTCTGCGCCGCCCTGGAAGAAGGGGGAACCGTCGCCCGGCGGCTGGCGGGGTATGAGCGCCGGGACGCCCAGCTGGATCTGGTCCGGTTCCTGACCCGGGCTTTTAACGAAGACGCGGTCGCCGCCGCGGAGGCGGGAACGGGGGTGGGCAAATCCTTTGCCTACCTGCTTCCGGCGGTGGAATTCGCCCTGGCCAATGACGAGCGGATCGTTATTTCCACCGCCACCATCACCCTGCAGCAGCAACTCTACGAAAAGGATATCCCCCTGGTCCTTTCCGCCCTGGGGAAAAAGATAAAATATACCCTGATAAAGGGGAGGGGGAATTATCTCTGCCTCCGCCGCCTGACGGAGGCGCTCTTGGAACCGCCCCTGGACGACGGGGAATACGAAGAGCTCCGGGCGGTGACGGCCTGGTCGGAACAGACAAAAACCGGCAGCCGCTCGGACCTGTCCTTTCTGCCCGCCCCGGGCCTCTGGGCCAGGGTATGCTGCGAGGCCGATACCTGCCTGGGGATGCGCTGCGCCGAACGGGAACGGTGTTTTTTCCTGGCCCTCCGCCGGGAGGCCGCGGATTCACGGCTTCTGGTGGTGAACCACCACCTCCTCTTTGCGGATCTGGCGGCCCGCCACGGGGGGGCGGGGTATGAAGCGCCGGTGGTGCTCCCCCCCTATACCAGGCTGATCATCGACGAGGCCCATACCGTGGAGGACGCAGCCACCTCCTTTTTTTCCAAAGAATGGAGCCGGACCGGGATAAACCATACCCTGGGCCGGCTCTACCGGAAACGCCGGGCCCGGGAATCGGGGCTGCTGGTCCGGCTTGTTTCGCCCCTCCCCCCCAGGATTCCCGCGGCCATCGCCGCGGTCCGGGGAGCGGCGGAAAGGGCCGATGCCGCCGCCCTGGCCCTCTGCGGGGAGGAGGGGCTTTTCCGGCTGACCCCCGAAAGGAGGGGGGCCGCGGCCGTCCTCTTTCCGCCCCTGGAAGAACTGCGCCGGACCCTTTCGGCCCTGGCCCCGGAACTTATCCTCCTTACCGAAGCGGCGGATCAGGAGGATCCGGTGGTATGGGAAACCAGGGCCGTTATCCGGCGGCTGGACTCCGCGGGAGCGATCTGCGGGGCCTTTCTGGATTACGGGATCCGGGGGGAGGAAACCGGCGATGTCTACTGGATAGAACGGCAGGACAGTACCGCCCGGGATCCCTGGGCTGTTTTAAGCGTTACCCCGGTAGACATAGCCCCTTCCCTGAGGGACGCTCTTTTTGACGTTCACAAAACGGTGATCTGCGTTTCCGCCACCCTCGGCGCCGGTTCCTCCGGTCCGGCGGAGCGGGCCCGACAGGCCGGGGACCGGTCCGGCGCGTTCCGCTTTTGGGCGGAACGGACCGGCGCGGCCCTGGCGGGCCGGAAGCCGCTGTGCGCCGCCTTTCCCTCTCCCTTTCCCTACGGCAGCCGGACCCTGCTCATCGCCCCCGCGGACGCCCCCCTGCCGGATACCGCCGGGTATCAGGCCTTTTTAAGCCGGGCCGTGGCGGAACTGGTCCGGACGGCGGGGGGATCGGCGCTGGTACTCTTTACCTCTTACCGGTCCCTGCGGGCCACCTTTGACGAAACGGCCCCCCTCCTGGAACGGGAGGGAATCCGCTGCCTTAAACAGGGGGATGACGACCGGAACCGGCTTTTGCAGGTATTCCTTGCCGATACAGCCAGCGTCCTCTTCGGGACCGATTCCTTTTGGGAGGGGGTGGACGCGCCGGGGGAAACCCTCCGGCTGGTGATCCTGTGCCGGCTTCCCTTCAGGGCTTTGCGGGATCCCGTCTTTGAAGCCCGCCGGGAACTGCTGGAAAAACGGGGCCGGAACGCCTTTGGGGAACTTTCACTGCCCGACGCGGTGATGAAATTTAAACAGGGCTTCGGAAGGCTTATGCGCAGTTCCCGGGACTACGGGGCGGTGGCGGTGCTGGACGGAAGGCTGCTCCATAAACAGTACGGCGCCGTTTTTTTGGGTTCCCTGCCGGAAACAAAAACGAGTTTCAGGAATTTGAACGGGAATGTGGAAGATCTGGAACGGTTTTTATATTAACCCTCCGAAACGGGGCCGGTTTCATGGTTCATAACCATGGCCAGGGTTGTTTTTTCCAAATAATTTTTGAGTATCCGGGTAATATCCTCCCATACCGCGTGGCTCGCGCAGCGGAGGCCGGTTTTTTCACAGACCTTGGCATGCTTGTCGCAGTCGGTTACATCCAGCTCTTCTCCGGCGGCCTGGAGGATCTCCAGGACCGTAAGCTCTTCCGGAGCCTTGGCAAACTGAAACCCCCCCCCGGGACCCCTGACGGAGCTGACAATCCCCGCCTTGCGGAGCTTAAAAAAAATCTGTTCCAGGAAAACCGGGGAAATCTGTTCTTCCTGGGCAAGCTGGTTTATGGATACGGGAGAATTATGATCCTGCAGCCGGGCCAGAGCCAGCGACGCCCGCAGCGCGTAACGGCCCCGGGTTGTAATCCTCATTAATACTCCTCTAGCAATCAGTATATTCTTTGTTAGTTAATTTTACCATATACGTGACAAAAAGAATATACTATTGACATCCGGGGGGCAGTATGGGTATAACTAAATAAGTATAATTCCAGCAAGATAAGGAGCACGCTATGGCTCAGGCCAGTAAAAACTCTCGTACCTCCAGCGCAACCCAGAAATTTTTCTGTTCCTGCGGCGGGGAAGTCAAAATGAAGACGATTTTTGAAAACGGCAAGGTAAAAAATCAGGCCGAATGTGAAAAATGTAAACGGGTCGAAAGGCGGCCTTCGGACTTTAAATAGCCGCTTAAGGCGGTAAGCCCCCCGCGCGGGGTTTTGGGAGGTTTTTTTGATACACAAAGGCAAATCCGCGGAAAAACGGCACCGGCAAAGCGAAGAGCGCCGTAAGCGGAACAAGGCGGTTAAAAGCTCGGTCAGGACCAGCGCAAAGAAATTTGTTCTTCTGGCCCGTAAAAAAGAAACCGGCGAGGCGGAAGCGGCTTTAAAGGATATGATCCGCAAAATCGATTCCGCTTCGCGGAAAGGAATTGTCAAGAAAAACACGGCGGCCCGCAAGAAATCCAGGATGCAGCGTTTGTTCAATACCCTGAAGTCGGCTCAATAAACGCCGGGGGCGGCATGGCCGGAAAGAAATTCACGAAAGCTGAAATTATCGATTCGGTATACGGGAAAACAAATTTAAACCGTAAAGATATTAAAATCCTGGTGGATCTGGTTTTTGAGGGAATAAAAGACGCCCTTTCAACGGGAACGGTTACGGAACTGAGGGGGTTTGGTACCTTTGAAATCCGGATCCGCAAGGGCCGGCAGAAGGCCCGGAATCCCAAAACCGGGGAAGCCGTATCGGTTACCTCCCACGGCGCGGTGATCTTTCGGCCCGGAAGGGAACTTAAACAGGCCGTATGGCCGCTTTCTTCCCCGGAGCCGGGGGTTGACTAAGATCGCCGGCGGGTTTAAAAAAATTCCGATCCTCCGGTCTTTTCTGATCAACACGGCCGCGATCCTGGGGGCTTCCCTGCTGTTTGCCGGATCCTTTCCCAATCCCCTGATCCCCGGGGGCATACCGGTCCTGGCCTGGGTCGCGTATCTTCCGGTTTTCCGGACGATCCGCAGAACGGGGATCGGGGCTTCCGTTTTTTGGGGGAGCCTGTATGGTTTTGTTTCTTATTCCCTTTTTATGCCCTGGATCCGGGCCTTTGATTCCCTGGCGGGGACGGCGGTTTCGCTGGTTCAGCTCTGCTATATGGCCCTGCTCTTTCTTCTTTTAAAGCTGGCCCTGATCCTCTATCCCCGGAAGGGGTATCTGCTCCAGTGGCTCCTCTGGCTGGGTTATGAGTACCTGCGGACCCTGGGCTTTTTGGGGTTTTCCTACGGGATTACCGGCTATACCCAGTGGCGGGTTCTGCCGGTGATTCAGATTGCGTCGGTATTCGGGGTATGGGGCGTTTCCGCCCTGGTGGTGTTTCCCTCGGTCTACGGGGCGGCCCTGTGCGCCGGGGGAAAGGAATTTTTTCGCCGGGAGCGGCTTTCCCCGGTACTCTGGGCGGCCTTTCTGGCGCTGACCCTAGCTTTCGGCCTGGCCCCCCGGGAGTATGCCGGGGAAAGGACGGCAAAAATCGCCCTGATCCAGCAGAACGCCGATCCCTGGCGGGGGGGCGCCGCCGAATACCGCCAGGACCTTAAGACCCTGATCCGTTTATCCCGGGCCGCCCTGGACGGGGCGCCGGATACGGATCTGGTGGTGTGGCCTGAAACGGCCTTTGTACCCCGTATTTACTGGCACATAAACTACCGGGACAACGATACCCTGTATCCCCTGGTGAAGGATCTGATGGAATTCCTTAAGACCCAGGGGCCGCCGTATCTTATCGGCAACGACGACGCCAGGCTGGAAGTTGATTCTTCCGGTATGTGGGCCCGGACCGACTATAACGGGGCCCTGCTTTTTGAGGGGGAAACGATCCGTGGGGTCTACCGGAAAATGCGGCTGGTTCCCTTTACCGAATACTTTCCCTATGCCAAAACCTTTCCCCGGCTCTACAGGATTTTACGCGACGCCAATACCCATTTCTGGAAACCGGGAACGGAGGCGGCGGTTTTAAGCGCCGGGAAAATCCGGTTTTCCGCGCCCATTTGTTTTGAGGACAGCTTTGGCCGCCTTTCCAGGGATTTTACCCGGAACGGCGCGGAGCTTATCGTCAATTTGTCCAACGATGCGTGGTCCAAAAGCCTTTCCTGCCAGATGCAGCATCTTTCCATGGCGGTGTTCCGGGCGGTGGAAAACCGCCGCTCCCTGGTCAGGGCCACCGCGTCGGGCCAGACCTGCGCGGTGGACCCGGGCGGAAAAATTCTTGCCATGGCCGAACCCTTTACGGAAACCTTCCTTTCCGCGGAGGTACCCCTCCTGAACGCCCGTACCCTCTATACCCTCTGGGGGGATCTGTGGGGGCTTGTTTTTGCCGGGGCCGCCGCTGTAGTCTTGCTAATCGGAACGATCAGGGCTATACTGGGAGTAATAAAAACAGGAAGGATGATATGAATACCCGCAGGAAGATCCTTGTTATTGATGATGAAATTATCAATCTTGAGTTCTTTGAAGTTATGCTCTCAAAACTCGGTTTTGTGGTAGAAAAGGCGGAGGACGGCGAGGAAGGGCTTGTCATGGTCAAGAAGTTTTTTCCTGACCTTATCATTTTGGATAACATTATGCCCAAGATGTCGGGGTGGGAACTGACGAAGATCCTTAAAGCCGATCCGAAATACCAGGAGATTCCCATTATCATGCTTTCCGCCCTGGATGACGTTAAGGATAAAGTAGAAGGTTTTGAACTGGGGGTGGAGGATTATATCACAAAGCCCTTTAATTTTTCCGAAGTGCTGGCCCGGATCCGGGCCGTTTTAAGGAACCGCGAGCTTTTTGCCCAGATAGTGGCCCGGGAATCCCGGCTTTCCCTGGCGGAAGAGCTGAGTTCCGATATGAAAAACAATGTCCTGGAATTCGTGCGGAGCATGGACGCGCTGGACGAAACCGTTAAAAAAGTCCATGCCCAGGGACTTGCCCACCAGGAGCTTTTTGGGCCCCTGGACGAACTAAAACAAAAATCCCAGCTGGTGCGGAAAACCATTGCCGGCCTGGACGCCCGCATCGAACGGGCCATGGCGGAGTGGGAGAACTTGAAGAAAAACGAAATCGGCCTTAATATATTGGAAAAACAGATACGGCGGCAGTTACGGGAACAGGGATGAAGCCGGGAAAAAAAGGATCAAAGGTTATTGTATTCGGCAATACCGTCAGCCTTGACGGGTTTCTGCGGTTCAAGGAAACGCTCTGTATTCAGGGGAAATTCCGGGGAACCATCGAAGCTACCGGGGCGCTGGTTGTTGACAGGGGAGCTTCGGTGGACGCGGATCATATTTCCGTCAGTTCCCTGACGATTTACGGTTCGGTAAGCGGCCAGATCCGGGCGGTGGATAAAGTAGACATGTTAAGCGATTCCCAGGTGCGGGGGGATGTGGCCGCATCCCGGCTGCGCATAGCCGACGGCGTCCTGTTTGAAGGACAGTGCAGCATGACCGGTACGGAGCGGGAGGTAGAAATCTTTTCCCGTCCTACGGAAGATATAAAGGCGGATCTGCAAAGGACTCATGGATAGGGACGGCCCGGACCGGACGGCGGAACGTCTTATACGGCTGCTGGCCGGACGATCCCTTTTTTTGGCGGCGGCGGAATCCTGTACCGCGGGCCTGGTGGCCGACCTCCTGGGGCAGGTAAGCGGGGCCTCGGCCTGTTTTTGGGGTTCTTTTGTATGTTATACACCCCGGGCAAAGATACGGATGCTGGGAATCGGGGAGGAAACCCTTGCCCGGTACGGACTGGTAAGCGGTGAAACCGCCCGGGCCATGGCCGCGGGGGCGCTGGAAAAAAGCGCCGCCGATGCCGCGGTTTCCGTGACCGGCCTGGCCGGTCCCGGCGGGGACGGTTCGCCGGTTCCCGTAGGGACCGTATGGATAGGGACGGCGCTGCGGGGCGCGGCGTCCCAGGCGGAGCAGGTACATTTTACCGGCCCCCGGAACGAGCTGCGGCAAAAAGCGGCCCGGGCGGCGCTGGAACACATACTCAAACGACTGACAGAGGAGTAGGCTATGCCCTATGTAAGGAAATCCCGGGTAGTAAAAAACGAAGGATCACGCGGGATCGATCAAAGCGAAGAACAGCGGAACGAAGAAGAGGGAGTCAGGGTGGTGGTAAAAACCAGACCCCGCCAGAGCTCCAGGAGAGACGCCGAAAACACCCCGGCAAACGCCGTTGCAAACACCGGTACGGACGCCGCGGTAAAAGTCAGCGGAACCGAAGCTCCCGTTGGGCAGGCCGGTTTTATGCCGAAGCTGCCTTCCATGCCGGACATTTACGGAAAACCGGAGCCCCGGAACGACGATAACGGTAAACCCAGGCTTTCCATTAACGAGCTGATCCGGCTTAATATGGTGGATCTGCGGGAACTGGCGGCCAATTACAATATCACCCACGAAGACATGATGGCCCTGAAAAAACAGGAGGTCATCTTTTCCATTCTGAAAGCCCACACCGAACGAGGGGGAATTATCTATGCCTACGGTTCCCTGGAAATACTCCCCGACGGCTACGGGTTTCTGCGCAGTCCCCAGAATTCCTACCTGCCCGGTCCGGACGACATCTACATCAGTCCCAGCCAGATCCGGCTCTTTGCCCTAAAAACCGGGGACACCGTTTACGGCCAAATCCGCAGCCCCAAGGAACAGGAACGCTTTTTTGCCATGCTCCGGGTTGAAACGGTCAATTACGACGATCCCACGGTGGCCCAGAACCGCATCCCCTTTGATAACCTTACCCCCCTGTATCCGAATGAAAAGCTCGACCTGGAAACGGCAACCGAAGGAATCAGCGAGCGGATCATCAATCTGTTTTGCCCCATCGGAAAAGGCCAGCGGGCCCTGATTGTCGCTCCTCCCCGGACGGGAAAGACCATCATGATGCAGCGGATAGCCAACGCCATTACCCAGAACCACCCCGAGGTATACCTGATTGTGCTGCTTATCGACGAGCGGCCCGAAGAAGTAACCGACATGGAGCGGACCGTCCGGGCGGAGGTTATTTCTTCCACCTTTGACGAACAGGCTACCCGTCATGTCCAGGTAACGGAAATGGTCCTGGAAAAGGCAAAGCGCCTGGTGGAACACAAGAAGGACGTGGTAATACTGCTGGACTCCATAACCCGGCTTGCCCGGGCCTATAACCAGACCGTTCCCGCATCGGGGAAGATCCTTTCCGGGGGCGTGGACAGCAACGCCCTTCATAAGCCCAAGCGCTTTTTCGGCGCTGCCCGGAACATTGAGGAAGGGGGAAGCCTGACGATTATCTCCACTGCCCTTATCGAAACCGGCAGCCGCATGGACGAAGTTATTTTTGAAGAATTTAAAGGTACGGGCAATCTGGAGATCAACCTGGACCGCCGTATATCGGATCGCCGGCTCTTTCCGGCCATCAACATCAAAAAATCCGGTACCCGGAAAGAAGAACTCCTCCTTACCGAAGAAGAACTTCAGAAAATCTGGGTACTCCGGAAGGTTATCAACCCCATGGACGACATTGAGATCATCGAACTCCTGGTTGACAGGATGAGGAAAAGCAAGAATAATGAAGCGTTCCTTAAATCGATGAATACGGGAGCCGCGGCTGATTAAGGTATGCCGGACAGGCCGCTTTGGAGTTTGTTAAGGATATAAGAGGGTACTATGAAAGATACGATTCATCCCAAATATGGAGAAACCACGATAACCTGCGCCTGCGGGAACGTGATCGAAACCCGTTCCACCGTCAAGGACCTTAAGGTGGAGATTTGTTCCGCGTGCCATCCTTTTTTTACCGGTAAGCAAAAACTGGTTGATACCGCAGGCCGCATAGAACGGTTCCGGCGGAAATACAACATCAAGGAATAACGCTTCCGGCGATCCTTTCGCCGTTTCGGTTAGCCCAGCAGTTCCCGCAGTTCCTCCAGGGTTCGGGGCCCCTCTGTTCCCGCGCCGGGAATGGGAAACGCCGAAGCGCCGGTTTTAATAACCGCGGCCTTTTTCTTCATGTTTACCACGGCGAAGATCCGTACCGGTTTTTTCGTTCCCCGTACCGCGGCGGCCCCCATCTCTTTTGCGATAAGATCCTCGTTAATGAGTTCCCAAGTGTATTCGGTAATAAGAATATCCGTCCGTAGAGCCTTGTTCAAAAACCCGGTCCGGGAAGCCAGGCTTACCGCGTCGCCGGTAAGGGCGGCCGCTTCTTGCGGGGACCCGCCCTGTTCCGGCGCGGATCCGGTGGTGATCCCGCAGCCGGTTCTGATGAAGGGTTCGCGGCCCGGACCGTTCCTGCCGCAATCCGCCAAAAGCGCCCGGATTAAAAGCGCGGACCGAACGCAGTTGAGGGCGTCCTCCCGGGAGCTGCCCGCGGACTGAAGGAACCCCCAGTCCGCCATGATTGTGCCGCCGGTACAGGCAGTCACCCTGCCGCCGGTCCGGCTTACGCAGCCGGTGATCCGGGCAACACAGCCGTCAAGGGATTCCGCGTTCCCGGAGGAGGATTTTTCGGAGATCTCCGCAAAATAAATCCTAGTATTCCTATCGGGGGGGGGGGGGGGGGGGTAGTATTCATTAAATTTATTTTTTACAGGGTTTAATATTTAATAGTGGTGGGTTTTAATGCTAAAGGACAAGAAA
>JAISDG010000152.1 GCA_031265015.1 Spirochaetaceae bacterium
GCCGGGGATCTGATGGGATCGTTTTATGCCGCGGTGGAGATTGCGAAAAAGATCTTCTGCGTCTCCATTCCCGCCCGGGCGGATATTGTGGTGTCGGTGGCAAAGTTCCCCATGGACATAGACCTCTACCAGTCCCAGAAGGCCATCGACAACGGAGCCCTTGCCCTCAAGGACGGCGGCTTCCTGATCCTGGTATCATCGTGCAGGGACGGTATCGGCGACGAGGCCTACGCACAGCTGCTGGCCCGCTCTTCAAGTCCCGCTGACGCCATTGAACAGATCAGGGCGGGGTATAAGCTGGGATACCACAAGGCGGCAAAAATGGCGGAAGTCTCCGGCTGGGCCTCGGTACTGGCGGTTTCGGAACTGGGGGCGGAGCGGCTGGCGCCGATGTTTATCGAAAAGGCGGAAAGCCCCCAGGCGGCCCTGGACCGGGCCCTGGCCGCCCTTACCGCCCGGGGAGTGGGGGTTCCGAAAATTGTGGTACTGCCCGACGGCTGCGTTACCGTGCCGGTACCGGCATAGGGTCCGCCGGAAAGATACCCGGAGCGCTCTCCGGCAGGGAAGATGCCCTCATGGGGGGCGCTAAATCCGGGGCGGGTTTTTCATTCCCCCGGTTTTCCGCTATACTCAAATATATGGAAAGGCCCCGGCACGCGGCGGTTATCGAAATCGGCTCCACCGGCATCAGGCTGCTCCTGGCGGAATACAATACCGCCGGGGAATGGAAGGTCCTGGATCAGGGGGGAAAGCCCGTGGCCCTGGGGCGGGATGTGTTTACCTCCGGCGCGGTCGGCAGGGAATCTTTCCGGGAGTGTCTTTCGGTCCTTCAGGGGTTCAGGGAACAGCTGGGAGCCTGGGGGGTGACGGAAGATGAAGTCCACATTATCGCCACCAGCGCCCTCCGGGCCGCCCGGAACAAGGACATTTTTACCGACCGGCTCTACCGGGAAACGGGGCTGGCCCTGACTATTGTCGAGGGAATCGAGGAAAACCGCCTTATGTATCTGGCGGTGCGGTTTGCCATAAAAAACGACGTATCCCCGTTCTGGCGTTCCAACTCGATGATCCTGGACGTGGGCGGGGGGTCCACGGAAATTATGCTGCTCCGCCGGGGCAAGATGGTAGCCGCCCACAGCCTGAAACTGGGAACTATCCTGATCGATCAAAAGGTCAGGCTTGGAGCCGGTTCCGCCCGGTTTATCGACCGCTATCTGAACGAAAGCGTGCGGAATACCCAGGAATTCCTGAATGACGAAATGGACCTTTCCAATATCCGCAGCATGGCCGCGGCCGGTTCCGACGCCCGCCAGGCGGCCCGGCATATCGGCAGGGATCTTAACGAACACTGCCGGATCATCAAAAAGGAAGATTTTCTCCGCTTTGTCGGCTCGGTAGAAAATTATACCGTGGAGGACTGCGTTGAACGCCTGGACATCCCCTTTGTGGACGCCGAAGGTTTTGTGCCGGGGCTTCTGATTTACAGGACCTTTCTGGAACGGCTTTCCGCCGGGGAGATGATTGTCCCGGCGGTATCCGTCAGGGAGGGGTACCTTATCGACCTGGCCCGGGGAATCGACCGGGAACTGCAGCGGGACTTTTATTCCCAGATCAGCGCCGGCGCGGTGAGCCTGGGCAGAAAGTACCGCTTTGACGAGGAACACAGCCGCCACGTAACGGAACTGTGCCTGACCCTGTTCGACGCCCTGGGGGCGGAACACGGCATGAACAGCCATGACCGGGTGCTGCTGGAGACCGCGGCGATACTCCACGATATAGGAATGTTTATCCGCGGTTCCCGGCACCAGCGGCACGGCCAGTACGTCGTGGCAAACTCGGAGATCTTCGGCCTCAAGCAGGAAGATCTGGACATCATCGGCAACGTGATCCGCTATCACCGGGAAGAACTGCCGTCTCCCACGGACATCGAGTACATTGCCCTTCAGCGGGAAGAACGGATCCTGGTGCTCAAGATGGCCGCGATACTCCGGGTGGCGGATTCCCTGGACCGGGGCCATTCCCAGCGGATCCGCGGCATCACGCTGGAAAAACGGGACACTACCCTGGTTATCCACAGCGGTTCCCCGGAGGCCTGTCCGGAACATCCACGGATCACCTACCGGGATTTTTCCCTGGAACAGATAGGGCTTACGGAAAAAGCGGGGCTCTTCCAGGATGTGTTCGGATACAAGGTGATACTGGAATGACGGAGCAGTTTGACCGGGAACTGTCCTGGATCAAGTATAACAGCCGGGTTCTGGAAGAAGGGCTCCGGGGGGATCTGCCCCCCCTGGAGCGGTTCCGCTTTCTTTCAATCGTATCCGGCAACTTTGATGAATTTTTTATGGTCCGGATCGCGGCGCTCAAGCGGACCCTTGCATCGGAGGCCCTTCCCGGCGCCGGGGAGCTGCTGCGGACCGCCGGGGACATGATCCGGCCCATGTTTGACAAACTCTACCGCTGCCTGGGGGGGGAAATTTTCCCCGCCCTGGCGGCGGGCGGCCTGGAACTGCGCCGCCCCCCTTTTACCGCCGCTGAAACGGGCTACCTGAAGCCGCTTTTTATGCGGGAAATCGCGCCGGTCCTGACCCCCCTGCGCTTTGGCCCCGCGGATCCCGGCGGTTCCGGTGAAGAACCGCTCCCGGCCATTGCCAGCGGCCTCCTCTACGGCGCGTTCCTCCTGGAAGAGGCCGGGACCGCAAAGGCCGGACCCCGGGTCTCCATTGTGGAGATTCCGCCGGCCCTGGACCGGATCGTCTGGATCGGCGGTTCCCGGCAGCGCTGGGCCCTGCTGGACGACCTGCTGATGCTCTGGGGGGATACGTTTTTTTCCGGCTATTCGGTCAGGGAGCGGATGCTGTTCTGCATCCACCGGGACGCGGCCTTTCCCGTGGACGAAGGCCGGGACGATGACTTTGTGGAAGCCATGGAGGAAGTGCTGATCCACCGGGACCGTTCCCCCGCGGTACGCATGATGCATTCCCCGGGAAGCGATACCCTCGCCGGAATTATCGCCCGGCGGCATGCCCTGGGCCCGGAGGATATTTTTCCCGCCGGGGGTCCCTTAAACTTGAGTACCCTGGGAAGCCTTATCCAGGTCCAGGGGTTCGATCAGCTTAAACTGAAAAGTCCCAAACCCTGTCCCCATCCCGCCTTTCCCCCGGGGGTTTCCGTATGGGATGCCGTCAGGTCGGGGGACATCCTGCTGGCCCTGCCCTACCAGTCCTTCGATCCGGTGATCCGGTTTTTCCGGGAAGCCGCCGAAGATCCCCAGGTTATCTCCATCAAGACGACCCTCTACAGAACCAGCGGGAATTCACCGGTGGTCCGCGCCCTGGAACAGGCGGCCCTTCAGGGCAAGCACGTTACCGCGGTGGTGGAGTTAAAGGCCCGGTTCGACGAAGAACGGAACATCTCCTGGGCCAGCCGTCTTGAAAAAGCGGGGGTCATTGTTATCTACGGGCTGGCCCGGCTCAAGGTCCACGCGAAAATATGCCAGATTATCCGGAGGGAAAGCGAAGGGCTGGTCCGGTACATCCACTTTTCTACGGGAAACTACAACGACAAAACGGCCCGGCTCTACAGCGATCTGTCCCTCTTTACCTGCCGGGAAGATTTCGGGAACGACGCGACGGTTTTTTTCAACACCCTCTCCGGTTATTCCGTACCGGGTTCCATGCGGCAGCTGGTTACGGCGCCCCGGCATCTTAAACAGCGGTTTATCGAGCTGATAGACCGGGAAGCGAAACGATCCCGCCAGGGTTCGCCGGGCAGGATCGCCGCCAAAATGAACGCCCTGACCGATTCGGATGTGGCCGAAGCCCTGTACCGGGCCTCGGGGGCGGGAGTAAAAATAACCCTGAATGTCCGGGGGATCTGTACCCTGATGCCGGGGGTTCCGGGGCTTTCCGAAAATATCCGGGTCGTCAGCATCATCAATCATTTTCTGGAACATTCCCGGATCTTTTATTTTAACAACGGCGGCGCGGAAGAATTTTTTATCTCCAGCGCGGATTGGATGCCCCGGAACCTGGAACGGCGGGTGGAACTGCTTGTTCCTGTCCAGGACGAAAAGGTACAGGAACAGCTGCGGGCCATCCTGGAAAGCTACTTTCTGGATACCGTCCAGGCCTGGGACCTGAAACCCGGCGGCAGCTGGGAACGGCTCAAGGCCCCCCGGGGAAAAAAGCCCTTCGCTGCCCAGGAGTATCTGCGGGAGCTCGCCGAAAAGGCCGCGGAAAAACCCCGGAAAGCCAGGCAGGAATTTATCGTCCGCCGGGCTATCCGGTAATGTTACTCACTCGGAGGAACCCGTTATGAACATCACCGAAGCGATGGCCGGTCTGGTCCTGCAAATCGGGATCATTTTATTTGCCGTCCGGCTGGGAGGCCGGCTGGTAAAAGCGGCGGGCAT
>JAISDG010000185.1 GCA_031265015.1 Spirochaetaceae bacterium
AAGGCCGTCCAGGGGCCGAAAGCGCTGCTGGCTATACGGTTTATCATCGGCCCTATTCCCGCGGTTATTTTTCTGGGGGCCTTTGTGCTGATGCAGTTCTATCCGCTGGACGAAAAGACTTACAGAAAAATCATGGGACAGGGAAAAGCGTAAACCGGCGGTACTTCCTCATAACGGGGCTTCTAAAAGCGCAGGGAAAGGCAGCTTAGACCGCCGTCAAGTTTGCGGAACTCCGAGGTATCCACGGGTAAAACAGGCCAGCCCAGCCGGCGGATAATTGCTTCTGTCTTCGGGAAACCGGCGGGCAGTATCACCGTCCCGTTTATCCACAGGCAGTTTGCCGCGTAGTCCTCTTCCCGGGGAATTACGGTTTTATCAAAGGAAGCAAATTCCTCCTTTGTTATAAATTCACCGGTAACCAACAGTTTGTTCCCGTCAAGATAGTTGACGCCGGTTTTTAAATGCAGCACTTCCGTCAGAGGCACGGCGATAGTTTTATACCCGTACCGTCCCATGATAGCCGTAAACTGGCGTATTCCCTCGGCATTGGTACGCTCCGAAAGACCGGCATAAAAGGTGTTCTCAACCCGCATCACATCGCCGCCTTCCAGGGTTCCCGGCGCGGCAATGCGGTGGATGCTTTCTTTCGTCCAGAAATCTTCCAGTACCGGAATAATCGCCCCGGTTTCGGCGTTTCTGCTGGGAGCGCCGGGGTTGGTCACGACGGCGCATTTTTCACTTACCACCGCGACATCCTCTACAAAACAGCTGTCCGGGTACGACTCGTCGGCGGCTAGTATGCGGACCTTAACCCCCAGGCTTTCCATGGCCTTTATATACGCGTCATGCTGGGCCAGCGCCCTGATGTAATCCGGTTTGCCCAATTCAGGATGGGACGTAATGCCCTGAACCATCGCCTTACAGGGTATCTTTACAATAACATTCTTGCAGTTCATAACCTTGACTCCTTCATACCTCGTTTACAACACCTTGGCGTTTACAGCGCCTTGGTGTTTACAACACCTTGGAAAGAAAACCCCGGAGCCTGGCATTGCGGGGGTTATTGAAAAATTCCGCGGGCCCGTTCTGTTCAAGAATCGCCCCTTCATCCATAAAAAGCACCCTGGTTGCAACCTCCCGGGCAAATCCCATTTCGTGGGTCACAATGATCATCGTCATGCCTTCTTCGGCAAGGGAGCGGATCAGGTCCAGCACTTCCCCTACCATCTCCGGGTCCAGAGCGCTGGTGGGTTCATCAAATAGAAGCACGTCAGGATTCATCGCCAGGGCCCGCACAATCGCCACCCGCTGTTTCTGTCCGCCGGACAGCATCGCCGGATATGTTTCGGCTTTGTCTTCAAGGCCTATCCTGAGCAAAAGGCGCCGCGCGTTTTTAACCGCTTCGTTAGGTGATTGAAGCTTCAGTTCGGTAGGGGCCAGGGTAATGTTATCCAGGATAGTCAGATTGGGAAACAGATTAAAGTGCTGGAACACCATGCCCATGCGCCGCCGTAAAAGGCAGATGTCGGTACCGGGGGCATTCACCTGTTGTCCCTCAAACCAGACCTCGCCGCCGGAAGGGTTTTCCAGCATGTTAAGACACCGCAAAAAAGTACTTTTCCCGGAACCCGAAGGGCCTACCACCGCCACTTTTTCGCCTTTTTCGATTTTTTCGTTTATTCCCCGCAAGACCTTTAACGCGCCGAAATTCTTCTGTAAATCCTTAACTTCTATCACTTCGGGCCAGCCTTTTTTCCAGCAGCCTGGTTAGGCTGGTCAGCCCCGCCACCAGGAGGAAATAAATAAGAGCGATTGAAAGCAGCGGGAAGTAGGCTTCCGCGGTACGGCTGCGGACAATATCCGAAGCCCTGGTCAGGTCCACGACGGCAATAAGCCCTACAATGGAGGTCTCTTTGATAATCGCAATAAACTCGTTGCACAATGCGGGCAGTATATTCTTAACCGCCTGGGGCAGAATAACCCGCCGCATGGCAATGCTTCGCGGAAGCCCCAGGGAAAGCGCCGCTTCCATCTGGCCGGAGTCCACCGCCCCAATTCCCGCCCGGATAACTTCGGAGACATAAGCGCCGGAGTTAAGACCGAAGGCAATACAGGCAATCATGATATAGTTATTCGACGGAATAACAATATAGGCCATAATCAACAGCTGTACCGCCAGGGGGGTACCGCGAATCACCGCCACATACGCGGCAAAGATCCTGTCCAGAAGCCGGTATTTCCCGGTCTGGTTCGTATATACCTTTACCGTTGCAATAATAACCCCGATGACCACGCCGATAGCGGCTGCCGCCAGGGAAATAATAAGCGTATTGCGGAAACCGTCAATAAAAAGCTGGTAACGCTTCTGCTCAACAAAGGTCCGGACCAGCTGCCGGCTAAAGTAACGGGCAAAAGCGGCGGCGCCCTCCATGTACCTTTACCTATTCCATTTCGATTTGGGAACGGGGAATATGGTACTCAAGCCGCTGGTTAACAAAATCCCGGGCCAGCAGTTTTTTTACGGCGCCGTTAACCGCTTCCAGCAGCGAAGTATTTCCCTTGGCCACAGCAACGCCGTAAAATTCCTCTTCAATTGAACCGTCCGCAAACCGGGCTTCAAAACAGGTAAGCCCTCTGTTAACCACGGCAAGATTCTTTGCCAGAAGATCGTCGCAGACAATCGCGCCCAGATCCCCCTTCATAAGGGCAAGAGAAGCTTCCTGGAGCGATTTGTACTGTACCACTTCCGCTCCGGTACCGGTAAGGACACCGTCGGTAATCTGGGAAGAAACCAGAAAATCTCCCGTAGTTCCCAGGTGTACGCCGACCTTGTATCCCGCCAGATCGTTCACCGACAAAAGGGCGGTATTGCTTTCGTGTTTCAGGATATACTGGCAGCTGTTTGTATAGGGATCCGAAAAATCAAGAGTTTCCTTTCGTTCTTCGGTAATGGTAATGGCCGCGATAGCCATATCGGCCTGGCCATTCTGGACAGCCAGCGAAAAACCGTCAAAATCCGCATTGATGATTTTGAGCTTTACCCCAAGTTCATCGGCAATGGCCTGGCCCAGATCGATGTCGACCCCCGCCTCCCTGCTTTCTTCCCCGATATATTCAAAGGGCGCCCAGCGCGCATCGGTAAACATAACAAGTTCGCCTTTTTTCTTAATAGTATCCAGATCGCGATACTTTTTCCCGCAGCCCGTAAGCAGCAGTCCCAAAACCAGCGCCGGAACCGCTATCCGGACAAAAACCGTTTTTCCTTTCATTTTCATTTTTCCTCCTTCATAATTTAAGAAAACGACGTTTCAAAACCCGAAGGGGTTTGAAAGACTTTCTCTTATAGCGTCTTTATCCGCGGATTTTCATAACCGTAACTTTACTTACATCCGCTTGTACGACTTAATCCCGGCACGGATTTTTTCCGTCAGGCCCGCCCTGGATACCCGTACCTGTTCCATGGAATCCCGGTAGCGCAGAGTAACGGTGCCGTCCTCTTTTGACTGGTAATCCACGGTAATGCAGAAGGGCGTACCCGCTTCGTCCTGCCGGCGGTAACGGCGGCCTATGGCCCCGGCCTGATCGTAGTCCGTGGCAAAGTCTTCCTTTAGTTCGCCGCGGATATCCCGTGCAAGCTCGGCAAGGCCGTCTTTCTTCATCAGGGGGAGAACGGCCGCCGTTACCGGCGCTATCGCGGGATGAAAGCGCAGGACCGTCCGGTACTCGTCCGCGGAATCACCGCCCGCTGTTCCTCCGGAACCGCCCGAATCTTTTCCGGGAACAACCTTTTCCTCGTCGTAGGAATCGCAGAGCAGCATCAGCACGGTCCGGGTAAGACCCGCGGAAGTCTCAATAATGAACGGAATATAGCGCTCGTTATTGTCCTGGTCAATGTACTGGAGATCTTTGCCGGAGAATTCCGCATGCCGGGTAAGATCGTAATCGGTCCTGTTGTGGACCCCTTCCAGTTCCCGCCAGCCCATGGGAAAGAGGTACTGGATATCGTAGGCGTCCTTCGCGTAGTGGGCCAGTTCATCGCTCCCGTGCTGGTGCCAGCGGAGATGATCCATCTTAACGCCCAGCTTTTCATAGTAGGCCCAGCGCCGTTTCTTCCATTCGTTAAACCATTCCACATCGGAGCCGGGCTTTACAAAGTACTGCATTTCCATCTGCTCGAATTCACAGGTACGGAAGATAAAGTTCTTGGTGACAATTTCGTTCCGAAAGGCTTTGCCGATTTGGGCGATGCCGAAGGGAACCTTCATCCGGTTGGATTGGATAATATTTTTGTAGTTGACGTAAATTCCCTGGGCCGTTTCGGGCCGCAGGTAGATACTGTTGGCGTTGTCCTCGGTGGGGCCGATGTGGGTCTTGAACATCAGGTTGAACCTGCGGGTATCGGTAAGTTCCCCGCCGCATTCGGGGCAGATTTTTCCGGCCAGGTTCTCTTCGGGAATCATGTCCGCCCGGAACCGGGTCTTGCATTTTTTGCAGTCCACCAGCGGATCGGTAAAATTCTCCACATGACCGGAAGCTTCCCAGGTCCGTCTGTGCATCAGAATTGCCGCATCAAGCCCCACGATATTGTCATGAAGCTGGGTCATTTCTTTCCACCAGAACCGGGCAATACGGTTCTTAAGTTCAATTCCCAGCGGCCCGTAATCCCAGGCGCCGTTCTGGCCCCCGTAAATTTCGGAAGACTGAAAAACAAAACCCCGCCGCTTGGCAAGGGAGGTGATTTTTTCCATTGTTGCCGGGCCCTGGTACTCGTTTGCTTCTTCGGCCATTAAAAACTCCTGGATTCAGATGGATGCTTTACTATACCCGAAAGTTCTGTCCGCTTCCAGTCCCCCGCTGCGGCAGCCGGACCGCCCCATTTTCGATGAGGCGGCACGGCAGCTTTCCCCGGATCGGACTTTCTGGTATTATTCTAATAACCATGGATGTATACAAACGGCTTGCCGCGCTGGGCCTGGCGGTTCCCGAACTGCTTCTGCCTAAACCGGAGATAGATCTTTCCAAATGGGCGGTGATTGCCTGCGATCAGTTTACCCAGGACCGCTCCTACTGGGATAAGGTCTTCGCCGCTGTTGGGGACGCCCCTTCTACTCTTAATCTGATCTACCCGGAAGTCTATCTGGAAGACGCGGACAGGGCGGAGCGCATCGCTTCCATTCATAAAACGATGCGCCGCTACCTGGCTGATCCTGCGGCCGGCTCGGCAGACGGCGTATTTGCCCCGCCTGTCACGGGCTGTATGTATATTGAGCGCAGAACCGGCGGGACTGCCCCGCGCCGGGGGATCCTGGCAGCGCTGGACCTGGAATGTTACGACTGGAAACCGGGCCGTTCCCCCATGATTCGCCCCACCGAAGGTACTCTGCCGGAACGTATTCCCCCCCGGACGGAAATCCGCCGGGAGGCGGCGCTGGAATCATCCCATATCCTTATCCTGATCGATGACGAGGAAAACAAGCTTATTCCCGAACTGGGAGCTCTGGCAAAAAGCGGATCGGAGCGCCCCGCCTACAGTACGCGTCTGATGGGCGGCGGCGGGGAAGCGGCGGGCTGGCTGCTTGGCGGGAAAGCTCATTGGGACCGCTTGGCCGGGGGATTGGAAAAACTGGCCCGGCGGGCGGCGCAAAAATACGACGCGGAGGACGGAGCGCCGTTCCTCTATGCTGTGGGTGACGGTAACCATTCTCTGGCCGCCGCCAAAGCGGTGTGGGAAGAGTACAAACAAGCCCATCGGGACGAACGGGGTTTGATGGATCATCCCGCCCGCTGGGCCCTGGCGGAAATTGAAAACCTCTACGATCCCGCTCTGACCTTTGAGCCGATACACCGGGTGATGTTCAACACGCCCGCCGGGGACATTCAAAAATTGCTGGCGGATCTGCCCGGTTACCGCTGCCGCCGGCTGGGTCCGGGAAACGCCGCGGCCCTTGCCGCCATGATACAGGATACAATCCATAGTATCCGGTTCGGCCTTGTTACGGAAAACGAATATTTTCTTGTGGAAGCGCATTCCGTTCCGCTGGCGGCGGATGCGCTGCAGCCGCTGCTGGACGCCTATGCTGCGGATCATCCCGGCGTTACCGTCGATTATATCCACGGCGCCGATGAACTGTTTCGCATAGCGGGAAACGCCCCGGGCAAAAGCGCCGGAACCGGGGAAAACGCCGGTCCGGTTACGGGGATACTGCTGCCGCCCTTCCGCAAGCAGGACCTTTTTATCACCGTCGCCGGGCGCGGCCCCTTACCCAGAAAAACTTTTTCCCTGGGAAACGCGGAGGAAAAACGCTTTTACCTGGAATGCAGAAAGCTCTTCGGCTAAAGCCGCTATCACCTTGGCAAAAAATAAACCTCTCCGCCCCAAGGGCTATT
>JAISDG010000012.1 GCA_031265015.1 Spirochaetaceae bacterium
GGGATTTAAAGCGAATTCGTGCTAAATCCTCCCTTTATAAGGTCCTCCATGACTGTTGAAATAATCGGAACCGGCCGTGCCATTCCCCTTCGCAGGGTCACTAATGAAGAACTGGCGGGCACAATCGACACCAGCGACGGGTGGATCCGTTCCCATACGGGGATTGGAAGCCGTCATATAGCGGATGACGGCACCGCGGCCAGCGATTTAGGTACGGCCGCGGCCCTGGAAGCGCTGAAACTGGCCGTTGAACAGAGAAGGGTCACGGAGAAAACCGCCGCGGAGCTGGCTTTAACGGTGGATCTTATCGTTGTGGGAAGCACTACCCAGGACTTTTTCGGCCACCCCGCCACGGCGTGCATCGTTCAGCACAAACTGGGGGCCGTCAATGCCGCCGCAATGGACATTACCCAGGCCTGCAGTAGCTTTATCTATGGCATGGAAACCGGCGCGGCCCTGCTGAAAACCGACCCCCGGCGCAGGCGGGCTTTAGTTATCGGAACGGAAGTACTTTCCCTGATTGTCAACTGGGAAGACCGGAGAAACTGCGTACTCTTTGGCGACGGCGCCGGAGCGGTGCTGCTGGAAAAAACCGGGGAAGATTCCGCGGAAGCGCCGGTTTCTCCAGGCCCGGGACCGGCCCATACCGGCAGACGGGGCCTGCTTCGTACCATCCTGGGAGCCGACGGTTCCGGCTGGGAGTACCTCATGATCCGCAGGGGGGGGAGCCGCAATCCCTGGAAAAAGGGAGAAATTGTAGATACCGTTCCGGCCATAGAAATGAACGGCCATGCGGTGTACAACTTTGCCGTAAAGGTCATTACCGAAACCATCGAAAAAATGCTGAAGGAAGAGGGAATCGGCGCCGCCGATCTTGATCTTATCGTTCCCCACCAGGCAAACGCCCGGATTGTCCAGGCTGCGGCAAAGCGGCTGAAAATCCCGGAGGAAAAGTTTTACCTTAACATTGAAGAATACGCCAACACTTCATCGGCGTCGATCCCCATCGCCCTGGATGAACTGAACCGTTCCGGGGAGCTCCGGCGGGGCAGCCTGGTAATGACCGTAGGTTTCGGCGCCGGCCTTACCTACGGAGGAAACCTGATACGATGGTAAAAAGCAAGGGGATTGTCTTTTTATTCCCCGGCCAGGGGGCGCAGTATCCCGGCATGGGGCTGGATATGGCGGACGCCTCCGCCGGAGCAAAGGACGTGTTCGCCGCCGCATCGGACATTCTGGGCCTGGACCTGGCGGCCCTTATCCGGAATTCGGACGCGGAAACCCTTAAGCGTACCGGCATTTCCCAGCCTGCCATCAGCGCCGTATCCCTGGCCGCGGCGGCCTTCCTTAAAGAGCAGGGCATAGTCCCCGCGGCCTGCGCCGGTTTCAGCCTGGGGGAGTACCCCGCCCTGGCCTGCGCTTCCGTGATCAGCGTGGAAGACTGTTTCCGCCTGACAAAAGCGCGGGGCAGGGCTATGCAGGAGGCCGTCGATCGCATAACGGATCGTATAACGCGGGACGCTACGGGCGGCGCGGAGGACGACGGAGCGAAGGCCGCTCCGGGGATGGCTGCGGTACTGGGACTGCCCCCCGAAAGGGTGGAAGCCCTTATCGCCGAATGGAAGGGCGGCAAAAAATCCCCTCTGGTGGATCTCTATCCGGCGAACATCAATTCCCCCAAACAGACGGTGGTGTCCGGTTCCGCCGCGGCGCTCGAAGAAGCAAAAAAACGCTTCATGGAAGCGGGAGCCCGGCGAGTGCTGCGGCTGGCGGTAGCCGGTCCCTTCCATTCGCCTTTTATGAAGGAAGCGGCGGAAACTTTTGCGCCGGTCCTGGAACAGACAGCCTTTGCCGATCCCGGGATCCCCCTTTTTTCCAACGTCACCGGCGGACAGGTGCATACCGGCGCGGAAGCAAAGTCCCTGGCCCTGCGGCAGATTGTAGAGGGAGTGCGGTGGACCGCGGAAGAAAAAGCCCTGGCGGAACGGAAGCCCGACGCGGTATTGGAAACCGGTCCCGGATCGGTACTTCAGGGGCTGTGGAGGGATACGGGAAGCGAAATCCCCGCTTACGGCGCGGGGACGGTAAAGGAAATCATGGAATTTTTTGACGCGTATTCTGTATGAACCTCCCCGCCCTGAAGGCGGGCTATCCTGTAGGCGTTGCATCGTTTTACGCGGTTCGTTGTTTTACGAGGTTCGTTCTGTAAGGAAATTATTAACCCTGGGGGTCTACTACCCCCACTGCGAATAAAGGACGGCAAATATGGTTTTGGAAAACAAGAAAGCGCTGGTCACCGGAGCTTCCCGGGGAATCGGCCGGGCCATAACGGATCTCTTTTTGGCCGAAGGGGCGGAAGTCTGGGGCGTAAGCGCCGGGAAACCTGAGGATCTGGCGGCGAGGATTGACGGGGCGGAGGGCAGGCTCCACTGGCTGCGGGCGGATCTTTCCGGCCTGGACGCGCTTGAAGAGCTTATCGGGAACGCCCTTAAGGAAGCGGGGAGCTTTGATATCCTGGTCAATAACGCGGGGATCACCAAAGATAACCTTGCCTTCCGCATGACCCTGGATGATTTCCGCAAGGTGCTGGACGTAAACCTGAGCGCCGCTTTCGTCCTGAGCCGCGTTATAGGCAGGGACATGATACGCCGGAGGTCCGGCTCAATCATCAACATGTCCAGCGTAGTAGGGATCCACGGCAACGGGGGCCAGGCGAACTACGCGGCCAGCAAGGCCGGGCTTATCGGCCTGACCAAAAGCCTGGCCCGGGAAACCGCTTCCCGGAATGTGCGGGTTAACGCCGTGGCTCCGGGCTTTGTCGGTACCGATATGACTGCCGGACTGCCGGACAAGGTAAAGGAAACGATGCTGGAACAGATTCCCCTAAAGCGCATGGGGACCCCCGGCGATATAGCCGCGGCGGTTCTGTTTCTGGCATCGGATGCTTCAGCATATATCACGGGACAGGTGCTTGCCGTTGACGGCGGCATGTTTATGTAAGGAATGGAACTGTTATGAGAAAAGTTGTCGTTACCGGAATGGGTGTTATTTCGCCCATTGGAAATTCTATCGAAGATTTTACCCGGTCCCTGAAAGAGGGCAAGAGCGGCGTCTCCCGGCTCACCGCCTTTGACACTTCGGACTTTGAAGTAAAGATAGCCGCCGAAGTGAGGGATTTTGATCCTTCCCGGTGGATCGATAAAAAGGACGCCCGTAAAATGGCCCGGTTCACCCAGTTTGCCGCGGCCGCCGCGGATCAGGCGCTGGAACAGGCGGGGCTGCTTGTCCGGAACAGCGAAGGCCGCAAACGGGTCACAAGCGATCCCGACAGGACCGGCGTAGTTCTGGGAAACGGCATCGGCGGTTTTGAGATCGTCAGCGAATCCTTCAAAAAACTCTTCGCCGCCGGGCCGCGGCGCATGCTTCCCCTGACCATCCCCATGATGATCGGCAACGAAGCCGCGGGAAACATCTCCATGATCTACGGAACCAGGGGCCCCGCCTTTACCCAGATTACGGCCTGCGCCTCCGGTACCGACGCCCTTGGCCAGGCTCTGGATCTGATCCGTTCCGGCCGCTGCGACGTTATCATCGCCGGAGGTTCCGAATCCTGCATGGTCCCCTTCGGAATCGGGGGATTCCAGATGCTCAAGACGCTTTCCGTCAAGCGAAACGAAGAGCCGGAAAAGGCAAGCCGCCCCTTCGATAAAGACAGGGACGGTTTTGTACTGGGAGAAGGAGCCGGCATTCTGGTCCTGGAAAGCGAAGACTGCGCCCGGGCCCGGGGAGCGCTCTGCCTGGCGGAATTTGCCGGTTACGGAGTCAGCGCCGACGCGTACCACATTACCTCGCCGGATCCCTCCGGCGCGGGAGGGGGCCGGGCTATTGCCGGAGCAATCAGGGACGCGGGACTTGGGCCGGAGGACATCCAGTACTACAATGCCCACGGCACTTCAACGGAGATAAACGATCCTGCCGAAACCAGGATGATTAAAACAGCCTTCGGCGATCACGCCTATAAACTGAAAGTCTCCAGCATCAAAAGTATGACGGGCCACTGCGTTGCCGGTTCCGGCGGCATGGAAGCCGTCGCCTGCGTGCTGGCAATCCGCCAGGGCTTCTTTCCGCCGACAATCAATCTGGACAACCCCGATCCGGAATGCGATCTGGACTATGTGCCCAACAAAGTCCGGTATGGTACGATCAACGCCGCCGCTTCGGGAAACCTTGGTTTTGGCGGGCATAACGGCGTGGTGGTTTTCAAGAAGTATTAAAGCCCCGAAGGCGTAAAATAAAACGGATACCAACAGAGAGGCCAATATGAATGATACTATAAACGCTTCTAACAGCGTGAACGATGCGGACAATACCGGGAATGCAGACGCCGAAATAGAAAAGCTTCTGCCCCACCGGGCTCCGTTTTTGTTTGTGGACGAGATTGTTTCGTTCAGCGGGGAAACAATCACCGCCCGCCATGTATTTACCGAAAAAGAATTTTTCTTTGCGGGTCACTTTCCCCAATACCCGGTGGTGCCGGGGGTGATCCTGGTGGAGACCATGGCCCAGTCCGGCGGCGCGGGGCTGCGGAAACAGGGAAAGTTCGGCGGCGGCGCGCTTTTCTTTCTTGCCTCAATAGACAAAGTTAAGTTCCGCCGCCAGGTACGGCCCGGTGAAGAAGTTCGTTCGGAGATTACCAATTTGCGGGTTTCCGCAAAAATGATAAAACAGGCCGGCAAAGCCTATGTAGGGAAGGAGCTTGCCGCGGAAGCGGAATGGCTCTGCCTTGTGGGTCCCACGCGGGAAGGAGCAGCGACATGATCATTAAACCCATGATCCGCAACAATATCTGTATCAGCAGCCATCCCGAGGGATGCGCCAAAGTAGTAAGAAACCAAATCGCCGGAGTAACAAAAAATCTGGCCGGGGGCAGGGATCCCCAAAGCGCCCGGGCTGCCGCTCCCGCGGGAAGTCCCCGGCTGGTCCTGGTAGCGGGCTGTTCTACCGGCTATGGGCTGGCAAGCCGCGTTGCCGCCGCCTTTGGCTACGGCGCGGCCACGGTGGGGATTTCTTTTGAAAAACCCGGCTCGCCGAAAAAACCCGGCACCCCCGGCTGGTACAACAACCTTGCCTTCGACGCGGAGGCGGCCCGGGCATCGCTGGTATCAAAAACCCTGGACGGTGACGCGTTTTCCGACGGGATGAAGGCGGAAGCAGCCAAAGCCCTGCGGGACGCCGCGGCGGCCGCGGGCATTCCCGCCAAGATTGATCTCTTTGTCTATTCACTGGCGTCTCCGGTACGGACCGATCCCTCCACGGGGATCGCGTACCGGTCGGTGATCAAGCCCATCGGCGAATCCTATTCCGGCACTACCCTGGACATGATGTCGGGAAACTTTACCACCGCATCGGCGGAAAGCGCAACGGAAGAAGAAATTGCCGGTACGGTTAAGGTTATGGGCGGCGAAGACTGGGAACTGTGGATCGAAGCTCTCGGCAGGGAGGGCCTTTTGTCCCCCGAAACGCGGACCGTGGCCTACACCTACATCGGCCCGGAGCTTTCCTGGGCGATTTACAAAAACGGAACCATAGGCCGGGCCAAACAGGATCTGGAACGGGCGGCCGCAGCGATCAACCAAAAAGGCGTTCACGCCTGGATATCGGTAAACAAGGCCCTGGTTACCAGGGCCAGCGCGGTGATCCCCATCATTCCCTTTTATGTTTCAACCCTTTTCAAGGTGATGAAGGAAAAGGGCCTTCATGAAGGCTGCATTGAACAGATCCTACGGCTCTACGGCGAACGGCTTTACAGTACCAGAGCGGCGCATGATCCCGCGCAGGTTCCCGTGGACGGCGAAGGCCGTATCCGCATTGACGATTGGGAAATGCGGGAAGACATACAGAAGGAAGTACTGGACCGGATGGCGCGGGCAAAACCGGAAAATGTCAACGACCTTGCCGATGTGGCGGGATTCAGGCACGACTTTCTTGAAGCCCACGGCTTTGACGTGGATGGAATTAACTACGACGCCGACGTGGATCCTTCGGGACTATAGACAAAGAGGTTTTTTATGGATGAAAAACTGATCCTTACGCTGGTTGACAGGTTTTCTGCCGGTAACATCGGGGAACTGGAATTGAGCGACGGCAGCGCCCGGCTGCTGCTGCGCAAAGAAAGTTCCGCCGGCGGAACCGCGGTACATTCCGGATCCGTAACGCCGTTCCGGACGGCGGAAGCGCCCGCGGGGGAAACGGCGGCCGCATCCCGCCCCGGGACACAGCCGGCTCCGGCGGGCAGCGGAACCGCGGCAAATGCCGCCGTGGCCGGGACGGAGTTTATTACCAGCCCCATTGTGGGAACGTTTTATCCTTCGCCGGGCCCCGACGCTCCGTCCTTTGTCCGGCCCGGCTCAAAAGTAAAGGCCGGCGATACCCTGTGTATCCTGGAAGCGATGAAGATGATGAATCAGCTGGTCGCGGAATTTGACTGCGAAATTACCGCGGTAAAAGCCGCCGGGGGGGATATGGTTGAATACGGCCAGGAACTCTTTGAAGTAAAGCGGCCGGGCTGACAATGAAGGAACACCCGTGATAAAGCGCCTCTTAATCGCCAACCGGGGCGAAATTGCCGTCCGCATTATCCGCAGCTGCCGGGAAATGGGAGTCGAAACCGTTGCGGTTTATTCCGAAGTCGACAGGGACAGTCTCCACGTGCGGCTTGCCGACAGGTCGGTCTGCATAGGACCGGCGGCTCCGGCAAAAAGTTACCTGGTAAAGGAAAACCTGGTTATGGCGGCCCTTCATACGGACTGCGGGGCGATTCATCCCGGAGTGGGCTTTCTTTCGGAAAACCCGGAATTTGCCCGGCTGGTCCGGGACCAGGGCCTTCTCTTTATCGGCCCTGATCCGGAGGTGATAGAACTCCTGGGCGACAAAGTCCGGGCCAGGGCTACCGCGCAAAAATACGGCCTTCCGGTAACACCGGGAACCGGGGCGGTTAACGGTGAAACAATACGGGCGGCGGAGGCCCTGGGTTTTCCCGTGATTATCAAGGCCGCCGCCGGCGGGGGCGGCAGGGGCATGCGGATCGTCCGCAAGGCGGAAGACCTGCAGGACAGCATCAGCATTGCCAGCCGGGAGGCGCAGGAAAACTTTGCCGACGGCACGGTGTTCATCGAAAAGTACCTGGAAAATCCCCGGCACGTGGAACTGCAGATTATCGCCGACGGCAGCAATACGGCCGTTCTGGGCGAACGGGACTGTACGGTTCAGAAAAATCACCAGAAACTTATCGAAGAAAGTCCCTCTCCCGCGGTAAGCGCCGGCATGCGCCGGGCCATGACCGCCGCGGCCGCGCCGCTTTTCCGGGAACTTAAGTACCGCGGCGCGGGTACCATCGAGTTCCTTGTGGAAGAGGGCAAATTTTATTTTATGGAAGTAAACGCCCGGGTCCAGGTAGAACATCCGGTCAGCGAGTTCGTAAGCGGCATCGATATTATACGCCAGCAGATCCTTGCCTGTACCGAAGGCCGCCTGGAGCTTCCCGGACCGGCGGACACCGCCGCGGGTGGGGCGAATTTCCCGGCGGAACCGCCGCTTTCGGGCTGGGCGATGGAATGCAGGATCAATGCCCTGACTCCGGGGAAAATAACCCGGCTGGAAGTACCCGGCGGTCCGGGGGTACGGTTCGATTCGTTCCTCTATCCGGGGTATTCCGTTCCGCCCCACTACGATTCGATGGTGGCCAAACTTATCGTCCACGGAACAGACCGGAACCACGCGCTGGCCCGGATGGACCGGGCCCTGCGGGAACTGGTGATTGACGGAATCGCAACCAATAAAGAACGGCAGCGGTGGATCATCAATCATCCCGTGTTCCATTACGGTGTTTTCGGCACATCCTGGTACGAAAACATAGAGAAGGAAGTTAAACATGTCCAGTGAAAACGGCGGGCAGGCCGGAAAAGCCTGTCCCGGATGCGGGAAACCCTGCGACGAAGCGGCGGTAAAGGCATCGCTCAACACCTGTCCCGAATGCGGTTATCACTACCGGATGGAGCCCGCGGAACGGATAGCATACCTTGCGGACGAAGGAAGCTTCGTTGAATTTTCCGCGAACCTCCGATCCCTTAACCCCATTGATCTTTCGGGCTACGAAGAAAAACTTTCCGAGGCGGAAGCTAAAACCCGGATGAAGGACGCGGTAATTACCGGTGACTGCACCATTGAAGGAAAGCCCGTTATCCTGGGGGTTATGTCCTTCAGGTTCATGGGCGGTTCCATGGGATCGGTGGTGGGTGAAAAAGTCGGCCGGGCCCTGCTCAAGGGGGCGGAAGAAAAACTCCCCGTACTGATCTACACCACTTCCGGCGGCGCCCGGATGCAGGAGGGAATCTTCTCCCTTATGCAGATGGCAAAAACCGCCAGCGCCGCCGCGGAACTGGACAGGGCGGGAGTTCCCTTCTTTATCGTCCTCTGCGATCCCACCACCGGCGGAGTAACGGCATCCTTTGCCATGCTGGCCGATGTGATCATGGCGGAGCCCGGCGCCCTCATCGGTTTTGCGGGCCCCCGGGTTATCGAAGGCACGATACGTCAAAGCCTTCCCGAAGGATTTCAGCGTTCCGAGTTCCAGCTGGAAAAGGGCTTTGTGGACACCATCGTTCACCGCCGGGATCAGCGGCGGATCATCTCCGCCCTTATCGATCTGCACAGGAGCAATCATGAATAATACCCCGGACGGAAACCGGCTTGAATCAAAGCTTGGGGAATTAAAAAAACTGATCGAGGAAACGGGACTGGATGCGGCGGATGAAATTTCCCGGCTGGAGCTGAAGCTCCGGTCCCAATCGCGGGCCGAAACGGTGTGGAAACAGGTGGAACTTGCCCGGCATCCCGACCGACCCTACGCGATGGATTATATCACCCGGATTTTTGACAACTTTATCGAACTTCACGGCGACCGGACCTTCGGGGACGATCCTTCGATTGTGGGGGGCATCTGTTTTTTGGAAAGTCGTCCTGTAACGGTGCTGGCAAACCAGAAGGGCCGTACCCTGAAGGAAAATGTGCGCCGTAACCACGGCATGGCCAATCCCGAAGGGTACCGCAAAGCCCTGCGGCTGGCCAGGGAAGCTGAAAAGTTTCACCGGCCCATCATTACCCTGGTGGATACCGCCGGCGCTTATCCCGGACTGGGAGCGGAGGAACGGGGCATAGGCGAAGCCATTGCCCGGAACCTGATGTGTTTCAGCCGCCTTCTTACCCCGGTAATCTGTATCATTATCGGGGAAGGCGGCTCCGGCGGCGCCCTTGGCCTTTGCGTAGGGGATAAAATTTATATGCTGGAAAATGCCATCTATTCCGTTATCAGCCCCGAAGGCTGCGCATCCATACTTCTCCGCGATGCGTCCAGAGCAAAAGATGCCGCCGCCATGCTCCGAATCACCAGCGGTGACCTGCTGGACTTTAAGGTAATTAACGGGATCATCCCCGAACCCGAAGAGGGCGCCCAGGCCGATCCCGGCGCCGTCGCCCGGGCCATTAAGGATACGCTTATCCGGGACCTGGACGATCTCTGCGCCCGGCAGCCGGAAGTACTGGTCCGTTACCGCAGTCAGAAAATCCGTACCATCGGCCACTGGAACGAAGCTGCCGGATAGGAACACGAACAGTAATCGGACAGGAAAGAGTACGCCGGTTCCGTTTTTCCAGGAAAATTCCATATTCCTGATTCCGAGTAGCTTTTTCCCCGCAAGAGGGATATACTTCTTTCCATGACGGTCAAATACCGGAAAGAAACTTTCGCTTATACCCGCCTGCCCCAGGATAAATTCAGGCGATTCTTTCCTTACGGTTTTTTGCCGCTGCTGTTCCTTGTTTTTTCCTGTACCGGCCTCCCGCCCTCAGATAAGGCAACAAGACCCTTAACTCCGATTTCCAGAATTCCCATTACCAGAAGGGGAAAAATGTCCACCACCGTACTTGCCCTGGTTGAACGGCAGAATTTTATCTTTGACGGGAAACAAACCTACATCTATCCGGACGGACTGGCCTTTTATTTTGTGATCTATCCTTCCGGAGAAAACAGCCCCCCTTCCATTAAGCAGTACCAAAATTTTACCATAAACGGTGAGCTTTATTGGCAGAACGCTTCCGGGGCATACGATTCATACACCGTCATTTACAATGCCCGGACCTTTGAAGAACAGGAAGCCGCAGCCAGGGCAAAAATAAACATCCGAAAAAATACTCCTGTTTTTATCCAGAAAACCGTCATCTGCGGCGCTCCCCTTCCCAGCCAGGGGATCGTAACCTATCCCCTTTTTTTCGGTTTCGGCCAAACCCTGGAAGAGTTTGAATTCCGGTTTAATCTGAAGGGTGTAGAATAATTTTTTCACCACTCATGCCTTTCGAAGTCTCTCATAATTGCGGTTATTACGGTGTCATTGTATTTTGTCCCATAATAAACATCTTTGATAATTAGAGACACCTCGTCAACGGCTGCCGGAAATTTTATTTCAGATAACTCTACAACATCCCTAAAAGTATAATCAAAATCAAATTTCCCGGAAACTATTCTGGCAACTTTAACTCGATTATTTTCCTTAAAAAGATGTCTCCTTTGGGGCAAGGGATCAACATATCCATTCAATACCAGCATTGAATCAACGGGCTTTGTAAATTTAATTGTCAACCCCTCGCCAATACCTTCATCAGCCTTTCCTTCAACCCATGGCGGGTTACCCAAGGTTGAAGCCCAATCGACATCTCCGTATATACCCATCTCAAACACCCGTAAATGAATAGTATCGGGAGCATAAACAACTTCCCTGGATTTTAAATGCTCTGTTAACACGGAGGTTGCCCTGATTTCTTTTATATGCCACCGGTGAAATCCGCCAATTACATCAAGCGCATCAGGTTGATAATCTATTGCCTGCTGAAACGAGAATACCCATATTTCATTTCCGACACACCTTATATGGCGAAATACAGAATTTTTCCCCCAGCCATGAACCGGAAAAAAATAAACGTGATTACCCCCCGGTAATACAATTATCTCTTCCCCTTCTATACTTGCACGAAGAAATCCATCGGAATCAATGGGCAGCTTATTCAAATCAAACAAGAATTCTGTCTTGAGATCATCGTAAAGCGTAACTTTATAAGAGCCGCCTGTCTTCCACACATCATGCAGCAGGGAAACGGGATAACATTGTACCGGACCTGGCGGAATCTGCGAAAATACAATACTCCCGGAAACACAAAGGAGAAAAACGAACATCCATCTTACATTAATCATCTTAACCATTCTAAAATTGTCCTTCATATAATCTGGTCTTGATCTGATAACCTCTTTGCAAATTCCAGCGCTTCAGCGTTTGCAAAAGTTCATATTGATTCTCTGAGGTTGTTACAAAACAGCCGGTGGACCAAAGGGTTAAGCCAGGGTAATCGTATCCATTCTTCCAGGAATCATACTCCATCCATCTTTGCGGCGCTCCCCTTCCCAGCCAGGGAATCATAACTTAGCCCCTTTTTTTCAGTTTCGGCCAAACCCTGGAAGAGTTTGAATTCCGGTTTAAGTTTAATCTGAAGGATGTACTTTACACTTCAAATACCAAAAATGAATAATACCGGGAGTATAAACAACTTCCTTTGATTTTAACTGCTATTCATGTACTATTTTTCCATATCTATCAACCTCTGCAACAAAGATTCATCGTACAAATTTCTCCTTGCGTCTACTAAGCTTAACTCTGCATTGCGTTCGGTTATTGTTTCTTCCACAAATTTATCCGACTGAATTGTATCAGAAAAT